>NZ_JAUBPO010000028.1:33820-34459 GCF_036700785.1 Microcoleus sp. S28C3
ACCCCACAAGAATTATGGGAGGAGCCTAAAGATGCTAGCGGTTTGATGTCCTTGATTTTATTGTTGTTGAGGTTGAGATCGGTGAGGTTAGTTAAAGATGCTAGCGGTTTGATGTCGCTGATTTGATTGTTGTGGAGATCGAGTACAGTCAGGTTAGTCAAGAGACATCTCCCAAAAAGCCTGTTAACGGGAGCCAGGATGCCTACCCCACAAGAATTATGGGAGGAGCCTAAAGATGCTAGCGGTTTGATGTCCTTGATTTTATTGTTGTTGAGGTTGAGCGAAGTCAGGTTAGTCAAGGATGCTAGCGGTTCGATATCCCCGATCTGATTGCTGTCGAGGAAGAGGTAATTCAGTTTAGTCAAGGATGCTAGCGGTTCGATATCCCCGATCTGATTGCTGGTGAGGGAGAGGTAATTCAGTTTAGTCAAGGATGCTAGCGGTTCGATATCCCCGATCTGATTGCTGTCGAGGGAGAGGTAATTCAGTTTAGTCAAGGATGCTAGCGGTTTGATATCCCCGATCTGATTGCTGTCGAGGGAGAGGTAATTCAGTTTAGTCAAGGATGCTAGCAGTTTGATGTCACGGATTTGATTTTTGTCGAGCCAGAGCTGAGTCAATGTAGTCAAGAATGCGAGC
>NZ_JAUBPO010000028.1:34559-68115 GCF_036700785.1 Microcoleus sp. S28C3
GGTTTGATGTCCTTGATTTGATTGTGGGTGAGGGCGAGGTAATTCAGTTTAGTCAAGGATGCGAGCGGTTTGATGTCCTTGATTTGATTGTGGGTGAGGGCGAGGTAATTCAGTTTAGTCAAGGATGCGAGCGGTTTGATGTCGCTGATTTGATTGTTGTCGAGGGAGAGCCAATCCAGGTGAGTCAAAGATGCTAGCGGTTTAATGTCACGGATTTGATTTTTGTCGAGCTTTAGTTTCGTGAGACTCGAAAGTTGTCGATCAGCCGCCTCGCACTCAGTAGTTCCCGCTTTCTTCAACAACACCTCAACAGTATGTTTAGTTTCAGGACTCAAAGAAGCCTTTTCATAACACCAATTAGCAAATGTTTGTTCACTATCGCCCTGTTGTTTCTGCACGAGCCATAAGAAAGGTTCATTTCCACTAATTTGCAACTGACGCAATATTCCCAGTAACAGAATGCTGACCAATCCTATCGAAGTCAATCTCATCAATTGGAGCTGATTCATTAGAATCTCCTAAAATATGGTAGATGTCAAAAGTAAAGATGTCGCCAACACTTTAGCTGACTTTAGCCCGACGTTCTTGAAACCGTGTTACAAACTCTTGGCATTGACAGAGAGTGTTTGGTTCATGGCTTTTATCTTAAATAGCTTATGTTGTAAGCTGTTCCAACATGAGCTCAGTATACCCATTTTTTCCACTCCAAATTACACCACTCAAGATTTGAAAAAGATTGTTTGATTCAGGGCTTTTATCCTAAATAGCTTATGGTGTAAGCTGTTCTAACATGAGCTGAGTATACCCATTTTTTCCACTCCAAATTACACCACTCAAGATTTGAGAGAGATTGTTTGGTTTATGGCTTTTATCCTAAATAGCTTATGTTGTAAGCTGTTCCAACATGAACTCAGTATACCCATCTTTTCCACTCCAAATTACACCACTCAAGATTTGAGAGAGATTGTTTGGTTTATGGCTTTTATCCTAAATAACTTATGGTGTAAGCTGTTCTAACATGAGCTCAGTATACCCATTTTGCTGTTGCTGAATACAGGTATGAATTCAAGATTTCGGAATGGCTATAAGCCAAGTAGGGTGAGTTTGGTAACATCAAGCGAAAAGTTAATTCATACCGTGAATCAGCAACGCCGAAAAACGATTAAACCAGTCATAATTACGGAGATCGTATCGTATTGGTCTGTTTGAGTGATTTATAAATGTAAACTGATAGCCACCATCGGAGTTTGCATCAAAAAATGTAGCCAGGTCGCTCTCCTTTTTTATTATGGATTGGTTCCTAAATGTTGAGTTTGGATAATTTGTTTCAAATCCCAACTCTGTTTGCTTAATTAATATCGTAAATAAACAAATGGGATAAAACTAGAGTAGTTTGTGCCAATTTAATTGCTTGAGTTTGTATTTCCTGTTGCTCGTGAAGGTAGTTATTTTTGCACAACTGTGCAATGGGTAATATCAAAATTGGGCGTTGCTGATTTACGGTATGAGTCAACTTTTTTGGAAAGTTACAAAACTCATCCTACTGGGCTTATAGGACTCCAAACTTGGCGTTGCTCAATAGCGGTATGAATTATTGAGGAACCGGAACATCCCAGAATTTCAGATAATGTAGTAACAATCTAATTGAGTGTCTCAGTAGTTCTTCTAATTGGGAATAGCGCAGTATCTTGCAATACAGAAATGTGATCAGTGTTTACCTTGTTTCTTCCCATTTTTACGGATATGGGTGCAACCGCCTTCTGGGCATTGCATCCTCAATTGATTTCAATTCATACGAACATTATGCAACGCCCCCATTTTTTCCACTCCAAATTACACCACTCAAGATTTGAGAGAGATTATTTGGTTCAGGGCTTTTATCCTAAATAGCTTATGGTGTAAGCTGTTCTAACATGAGCTCAGTATACCCATTTTCTCCACTCCAAATTACACCACTCAAAATTTGACAGCCTTTTATGAAAATGGTTGGTTTAACTTTGACATCGGGGTGAAATGAGCAGTCGTACAGAAACTTACGCTAAGGAATTGATTAGTCGTTTTGAATATTGCGTTCGCCTCTTATAAATCTGTACCAATCGATCTGTCTGAAACTTAAAAGTCTCAAATCCTTACTGTGCCGTACAAAAAAGCTGTACCAAAAAATTTATGCTCTAATTGGTACAATTTAATTTTTAACTCTTTAAGTTTTTGAGAGATAAAAAGAGTAGTTGCCAGAATGCTTATCCAGTAACACTTTCAGCCTTAACGTAAGTTTCTGTACGACTGCTCATTTACCCCCGCAACCATTTCTATAAATGGGATGCCCTTCCGGGCGGGATTGCGGCTATTTTTGCAGGGCCCGAAAATAAGCCCTGGGCTTTTAAGCCAAATCTTGCGGCCCCTGACAAAAATCCCGCTAAAGGTATGTTACCTAGTATGTTACTGCCTAGCACTTGTCTAGGAAGTAGGCGGGGAAACTCAAGAATCCCTACCTAGGGCTTAGAAGTGCGACGGCGCGGTCAGGATATTAAATTTCCCATTTAGAGGTAGAAACTGTTACAGCTCACTCAGCTATCTATTTTCAGATTGGGCAGTTGGTCGAGCGCCTCTGGGATTTTGGTTATCTGATTGCCACTGAGGTCAAGCTTTGTCAAATTCGACAGTTGCCCTAGTGCCTCTGGAATGGAGGTAATCTGATTGTCATTGAGGCCAAGCTCTGTCAAATTCGACAGTTTGCCAAGCGCCTCTGGGATGGCTGTAATCTGATTGTCATTGAGGCCAAGCCCTGTCAAATTCGACAGTTTGCCAAGCGCCTCTGGGATGGCTGTAATCTGATTGTCATTGAGGCCAAGCTCTGTCAAATTCGACAGTTTGCCAAGCGCCTCTGGGATGGCTGTAATCTGATTGTCATTGAGGCCAAGCTCTGTCAAATTCGACAGTTTGCCAAGCGCCTCTGGGATAACTGTAATCTGATTGTCACTGAGGTCAAGCTCTGTCAGATTCGACAGTTGCCCGATCCCATCTGGGATGGCTGTAATCTGATTGCTATAAAGGTCAAGCCCGGTCAGATTTGACAGTTTGCCGATGGCTTCTGGGATGGAGGTAATCTGATTGCTCCAAAGGTAAAGCCTTGTTAGATTCGAGAGTTTGGCGAGCGCCTGTGGGATGGCTGTAATCTGATTCTTAATGAAGCCAAGCGAGGTCAAATTTGACAATTGTCCGATCCAATCTGGGAGAGATGTAATCTGGTTGTTATCGAGATGAAGCCCTGTCAAATTTGACAATTGTCCGAGCGCCTCTGGGATGGATGTAATCTGGTTTTCACTGAGGTCAAGCCATGTCAGATTGGACAGTTGTCCGAGCGCCTCTGGGATGGATGTAATCTGGTTGTTACCGAGGTGAAGCGATGTCAGATTGGACAGTTGTCCGAACGCCTCTGGGATGGATGTAATCTGGTTTTCACTGAGGTCAAGCCATGTCAGATTGGATAGTTGTCTGATTACTTCTGGAATGGAGGTTATCTGATTCTTACGGAGGTCAAGCTCTCTCAGATTGGACAGTTGCCCGATCCAATCTGGGATAGCTGTAATGTAATTGCTCCAAAGGTGAAGCGATGTCAGATTGGACAGTTTGCCGATGGCTTCTGGGATGGAGGTAATCTGATTATTCCAGAGGGAAAGCTGTGTCAGATTGGACAATTGCCCCAGCGCCTCTGGGATGGAGGTGAGCTGATTATTATAGAGGGAAAGCTCTCTCAGATTGGACAATTGCCCGAGTGCTTCTGGGATGGAGGTAATCTGGTTTTTACTGAGGTTAAGCTGTGTCAGATTGGACAATTGCCCAAGCGCCTCTGGGACGAAGGTAATCTGATTATTCCAGAGGTTAAGCTGTGTCAGATTGGACAATTGCCCAAGTGCGTCTGGGATGAAGGTAATCTGATTGCTACCGAGTTCAAGCTGTGTCAGATTGGACAGTTGCCCGAGCGCCTCTGGAATGGAGGTAATCTCATTGCCACCGAGGTCAAGCTCTGTCAGATTTAACAGTTGCCCAAGTGCGTCTGGGATGAAGGTAATCTGATTGCCACGGAGGTCAAGCACTCTCAAATTCGATAATTGACCGAGCGCCTCTGGGATGGAGGTAATCTGATTTTCAGTGAGGTTAAGTATTTTTAAGTTGGTTAATTAGACCTCTTGCAAAATTATTTTGTGCTATTATGGAAAGTTTAGCAAATTTTATGGTCTAGCAGGCCCGGCAAATTTAAGGAGATGCCAATCAACCCAATAATTCAAAGTTTGACCTAAACTCGAGCAAACTTTTAAGGATAACACATATTTTTTTTGCAAGAGGTCTATTGAAGAACAGCATCAGGAAACTCAGTTAGCTTATTTCCAAGCCGTTCCTCTTTCTCCTCATCCCACTTTCCCAACAGCAACGTCTCAAGCTGTGTGCACTTGCCAATCTCCGGCGGCAATTCCTCCAAGCCCAGCCCTGACAAATCCAGCTCAGTCAAATTTTCCTCGGCTGCTTGGTCAATTCGCCGCACTGCTTCCTCTCGCGTCATGTCCTTTGTTTCTCCTGAGTATCCATTTTATTCTGACAGTTAAATTTAGCCTCTTGGAAAAAACGGCAGGAATCAGGATGGACACCAAAAAAACAAATTCATGGTATTTCCCAGCGTAAGACGTGGAAATGCGGAAGCTACTATCAGGATAGGGTAATTTCCCCGCCTAGGGCTTGAAAGTGTGGAGGCTACGTCAGAAAACTCTAATTTTCTGAACTCTCAAATTTTAGGAGCTAGGTTTTGGTGTCCACTTACAGATAGACTCTGGCTTGAGAGGACAAGTCTTGAGTGCGCTCGAATTTCCGCCGAGGTAAAGAGCAGTCAGTTTAGTCAAGGATGCTAGCGGTTTGATGTCCTTGATTTGATTCTTGTCGAGTTTGAGCCCAGTCAGGTTAGTCAAAGATGCTAGCGGTTTGATGTTGCTGATTTGATTGTTGGTGAGGGTGAGCCAATCCAGTTTAGTCAAAGATGCTAGCGGTTTGATGTCCTTGATTTGATTGTTGGTGAGGATGAGCCAATCCAGTTTAGTCAAAGATGCTAGCGGTTTGATGTCCTTGATTTGATTGTCGCTGAGGGAGAGCGAAGGCAGGTTAGTCAAGGATGCTAGCGGTTTGATGTCCTTGATTTGATTGTTGTAGAGGGAGAGCGAAGTCAGTTTAGTCAAAGATGCTAGAGGTTTGATGTCCTTGATTTGATTGCCGCCGAGGCAGAGCGTAGTCAGGTTAGTCAAGGATGCTAGCGGTTTGATGTCCTTGATTTGATTGTTGAAAAGGTAGAGCAAAGTCAGTTTAGTCAAAGATGCTAGCGGTTTGATGTCCTTGATTGGATTGCTGTCGAGGGAGAGCAAAGTCAGGTTAGTCAAGGATGCTAGCGGTTTGATGTCGCTGATTTGATTGCTATTGAGATCGAGCAAAGTCAGGTTAGTCAAGGATGTTAGCGGTTTGATGTCCTTGATTTGATTGTTGTAGAGGGAGAGCGAAGTCAGGTTAGTCAAGGATGCTAGCGGTTTGATGTCCTTGATTTGATTGTTGTTGAGGGAGAGTTCCGTGAGACTCGAAAGTTTCCGATCGGCTGCCTCGCAATCAGTAGTTCCCGCTTTCTCTAACAACACGTCAACAGTATGTTTAGTTTCAGAACTCAAAGAAGCCTTTTCGCGACACCAATCAGCAAACGTCCGTCCACTATCGCCACGTTGTTTCTGAACGACCCATGAGGAAGGTTCATTTCCACTATTTTGCGACTGACTCGATACCACCAACAGGAAAACCAAGATTAATAAGATCATAGAAAATAACCTCTGTAGATTTATATATATTTCCCCCATCTAGGGCTTGAAAGTGCAGAAAGTCTGTCAGGAAATTCTCATTTTCTGAACCCGAGCTTAGAACCGCCAAGGTCATCAAATAGTTTCAAGCGCGTGACACACGGTTTTTGATGTTTTCAGCCGGACGGGCAGGCGGCTATTTTTCCGACGGTCTTGTAAGTTTTTTTTCACTTCGGCAAACATTTAATAGCCCGTCGAAAAAATCCCGCTAGAGGTTTGAGCGGGGATACTCTATTTCCCAGCCTAGGACGTGGAACCGTTGTCGCTACGTCAGGAAATGTAGCTATCCTGACCCAGCTTGCGGGTGTCGGAGGTTAGGTATTGAAAAATCGAATTTTGGATACTGTCACCCTGATATTAGTTTTCGGTTCCCTGTGGCTAGCTGTGATCGACCCCAGTACACGATCAGCATTTGGCAACCTAAAGACCAGAGCTCACCCGCAACCGGAAGCGCAGGGAGCTTGCGACCAAAGACTGTAGGTTGTCGGTGTGCAGCGACTTGTTAGCCCGTTGTTGACGGCTCTTAGCGTGATGGACAGCGAATGGAGCGAGCGAAGCCGTCACGCCCATCAACATCAATTGTATTGTTGTTAACTACACGATAACTTGGGTCGCCGACTATGGGACTATTGGGCCGATAAGTACCTGGCACAAAGCACCCACCAGGGCCACAAAACGAAATTGAGTAGAGACCTTCCCCTGCAGGAGCAATTGCTAACCCCCAGGGATTGGAGCAATCGCCATATTTCCAGAAACCAGCAAGTGGATGTGATCGCGAAGGAACAGCCAGTTTCTCCGCGATGCGATCTAGGTCATGGCGAGAAGTGAGGCGGGTTTGTGTGATAGGTGATGTCGGGGCTGGTGGTTTGATGTCGCTAATTTGATTCTTATCGAGGTCGAGTGCAGCCAAGTTAGTCAAGGATGCTAGCGGTTTGATGTCGCTGATTTGATTGTTGTAAAGGGAGAGCACAGTCAGGTTAGTCAAGGATGCTAGCGGTTTGATGTCGCTAATTTGATTGTTGTAGAGGGAGAGCAAAGCCAGGTTAGTCAAGGATGCTAGCGGTTTGATGTCGCTGATTTGATTGTTTTCGAGGTAGAGCTCGGTCAGATGAGTCAAAGATGCTAGCGGTTTGATGTCCTTGATTTGATTGCCATCGAGGGCGAGCTCGGTCAGATGAGTCAAAGATGCTAGCGGTTTGATGTCCTTGATTGGATTTTTGTCAAGGTTGAGCCAACTCAGTTTAGTCAAGGATACTAGCGGTTCGATGTCGCTGATTTGATTGCTGCCGAGGGAGAGGAAAGTCAGGTTAGTCAAGGATGCTAGCGGTTTGATGTCCCCGATCTGATTGCTGTCGAGGGAGAGGAAAGTCAGGTTAGTCAAGGATGCTAGTGGTTTGATGTTCCCAATCTGATTGCTGTCGAGGGAGAGCGTAGTCAGGTTAGTCAAGGATGTTAGCGGTTCGATGTCCTTGATTTGATTGTTGTCGAGGGTAAGTTGCGTGAGACTCGAAAGTTGTCGATCGGCCGCCTCGCACTCAGTAGTTTCCGCTTCCTCCAACAACACCTCAACAGTATGTTTAGTTTCAGGACTCAAATCAGCTTTTTGGCGACACCAATCAGCAAATGTCCGTCCACTATCGCCCCGTTGTTTCTGCACGACCCATGAGGAAGGTGCATTTCCACTATTTTGCGACTGACTCGATACCACCAACATGAAAACAAGGGCTAATGAAATCATAGGGAATAACCTCTGTGGATTTTTATATATTTCCCGACGTTGCTGATTTACAGTATGAAAAGCTAAATAGACCCGTCATAGAAACCAGTATCGACAAAGCTTGGGGATTTTCAACTTATTTTTTTCATACCCTGGTTAAGCAACGCCTTGGTGACAATATTGTGTACAGTTGCCAAAGTAACCAGTTTGTAAGCCATTTTTGTTTTTCTCCTTGGTTTTTCTGGTGAGCGTGTGGTTGGTAGTAGTAATACGATAAATAAGTATATTGGATGAAACTAGAGTAGTTTGTGCCAAGTTTAGTGCTTAAGTTTGTATTTCCTGTTGCTTTTTAATGTAGTTATCATTGCACAACTGTGCAATGGTAATTTGAAATTACTCTTACTCTAAGAAGTGAAGTGATGTTGTGTAAACTAACAACGCTGAAATAGATTGAATCAAGCGACTATTTTGACATTGATAACCGAGCTAAGCTGGTGAATATATTTGCAAAAACGAGCACCCTTTATCCTCATCGGTAACTGGCTGTAGGGTGGGGTCAATACGGTTCGGTTAAAACCAAAAACCAAGTAATTTGTCAAGCTCAGTCAAGTCCAAAAATTATCTTCATCTGGAATACCAAAGTGAGAACGCCAATCAGTCGCTAAAAAATACCCTGACCAGGAGTTAGCAAATTGTTAGGATCGTAACGTCGTTTTGCACTGACCAACTTGTCCCAAACTGGACGAAAGTGCTGTCGCCAATCGTTTTGGGAGAAGGGAATAGCATCTACGGAATATCTGTAACCACCTAAGTCACGGTTTTGCTCAAATAGTCTGCGATTATCAGACAGCATTCGTGTAACTACAGTATCCTCTGGTGGTGCTGCGGTTCGCAAAATAGCAAACAGAAACACGATCTCTTCTGTGGGAACCCGGAACAAGGGTAGACGAAAACGGTTTGTGTTGACTGGATCTAGCAGAATTGGCCCTTGACCTGTATTAGCTAGTGTTAAGGTAGAAACGAATTTACCAACAAAGTTTTCAACTGCGCTACCAGGCAAAAACAAATTTTACCAGGGATGAGGATAAGACCAAACGCCGATGGATTTAAGGTAGGCAACTGTGTCAGCTAAACGATTCAGAAAGTCAAAGTAAGACTTATCCTTCAGGGGGCGACAAGCGCCCCTGAACCTTTAGAGGCAAATGTTTTCGCGCGATCGACACGCCTCAAAAAAATCGGCTTATTGACAAAATAATCTCAATAGTGAAAAAGCACCCAGTTGTGATAAAAAAGAAGGGTCTTGCTAATATTACAAGACCCAATAAATAATAATGTTGCCCTCATTCTATCACGATATCCTCCAAAAATATCTCACCCCTGCACAATTACTCACCCTCCAGATGCTAGTATGGTTGTTACAGTCGAGCGAAAGAAGTTAGAATCGAAAGATTAGCTGCTACCCTACAGTTACCGCTATTGCTTCGTAGCCGTCGCCGTCACATACAACGATTTTTGGCGTTGCTTAATCAGGGTATGAAAAAAATAACTTGAAAATCCCGAAGTTTTGTGGATACTGGTTTCTCTGACTTGCATATTTAGCCCTTCATACCCTAAATCAGCAACGCCCGATTTTTAAAGATTAAAGCACTCAGCATACTCATACTGTGGTTCCCGATCGTCTTGCCAAGTGATATCCCGTCAGCTCAAAGCCGTTCGTCAATTAGTCATTGCCTTGGATAGAACCCAAGGTCAAGAACATAATGTCTTAATGGTAAGTGATCTCGTTCAAAAAAGGGCGTTTCCCATATTCTGGACGCTGCTCGACAAAAAAGGGGCTTCTAATCTCGCCGAACAGCAACAAGTATTGCGCCCAGTAATTCGGCTGTTGAAAAGATATAAATTAGTAATTATTGGCGATCGCGAATTTCACAGCATAGAGCTGGCGCAGTGGTTGCACCGCGAGCATCTAAGTTTTGTCCTCCGTCAAAAAGGCCATACAACCTTTCGCGAAAAAAAACAACCATTTTGCTCGCGGTTGATACCATACCAGTCCAACCAGGAATTCATCTCTTCTATCCGAAAATTAGTTTGACTCAAAAGAAAGGTTTTTCTCGGTTTAACCTGGTAGCATCAGGTCAACTCAAATATCGAGGTCAACAAGAAGATGAACCTTGGTATTTGCTAACAAATCTCCCAGACAAGAACAAGTGCGATCGCAATTTACGGTCAACGTTACGGCATCGAAGCAATGTTTAAAGACTGTAAAACAGGAGGATCTAACCTAGAACGGTGTCAAGCCTCCCTGACAAATTAATTGCTTTGATTATTTTAATAGCCTTGGCGATGACGGCAGCATGGTTACAAGGGAAGAGAACCCAGCTTCAAGGACAGGAAAAATATGTATGCCGTCTCAAAGAGCCAGGGAGAAATAGAAGAAGACATAGTAAGTTTTGGATTGGTTTATATGGC
The DNA here is from genome assembly GCF_036700785.1 of Microcoleus sp. S28C3. Classification (NCBI taxonomy): domain Bacteria; kingdom Bacillati; phylum Cyanobacteriota; class Cyanophyceae; order Oscillatoriales; family Microcoleaceae; genus Microcoleus; species Microcoleus sp. S28C3. Next base: position 44,631 of record NZ_JAUBPO010000028.1, read on the forward strand.
GAAAATTGGTTGATTGCCTTGGACTCCTGTCAGGAGTGGGTAAAGTCCATGATGAGTTTATTTCCTAAGGGGCGAGCATTTTATCAGAGGGAATTAAGAGCTATAAAGCTGATGGAGCAACCTCTTTAGACTCGTTGTCGCCCCCTGAAGTAAAGAACTCCAGAAAGAGGTGGCAAACTTTCAAACAAAGATATGGCACTGGCAGATGTCACCCAAGAACGATTGGCTACATCAAACCCGATAACAATTGCACTAGCCATCAAACCTTGTAAAACTGCACGACGTGAAGTGTTGTTTTTCATTACTGCTTAGAGGTTAGTTAGCGTGTACTATCTGCAATCTGCTTCAAGGTTTCAATTTGTTTCGCGCGAGCATCCCGTTCTTTTGGTGACAATTGTGAAGTGGTTTTTGGTGCTTCCGACACAGCCAAATCTTTTAACAAAGTTGAACCCACTTCTCCCAGTTTCGACGCTTGGGCTAGTTTGAGCGCTTCATCTAGCGCGTTGTACCATAAACCTGCCTCAGCATAGATATTAGCTTTCTCAACGCTATTTACTGCTCTGTTGAGTTTACTTTGCACGGCAGCAGGCATTGCTACAACCTCAATATTTGCCTCGCTTACTTGATCGCCTGATGGGTTATCTGGGTCGCAATTGATAACAACTTGCCAAAGATATTGTTTCTCCTGTTGCAACCCTAATTCGCTATCCGAGAACGGGGATAATTTCATAATTCCCGGTGAACTCTGCAAGGACATCTGGCGAACTTGTTTGGGTTTAGCACCTGGAACCCACTCGTAAATCGTGAATTTTATTGGCTTGGAGGCGGAATCATCAGGCACAAACCAAGCGAACGTAGGATGTCGAGAAATCGTTCGTCCGACGTAGTTCACAGAGGCAAGAACGGTTAGCGGCATACCTCCTCCAGAACACCCTCTAGTCGTTCCTCCATCCGATCTTCTCTCTGGAGGGACAGGCTTTTGATCGCCAGGTGCATAACCCGCCAGAACAGCCGGAGTTACAATCAGCGCTAAACTCAAGGCACAACAGGTGAGTATTTTGATGTTGATGCGTTTGTTAAAGAACCATTGGATTGACATCATAACTTAGCCCTTTTTGCTTTGTAAATTATTCAATGGATAATTGAGTTTTTCGTCATAACTGATTGTCAACAATGCTAACATCAAATTTCCGATGCCTTAATTGATTAGGAAGTTGTTCAATCTTTGAATCAGAGTTACCTAATCTCACAATATTTATGACTTTTTTGATTTTGTGCTTGTTTTCTCATAACTTCCATCGGGCATTGCAGTATTGTGCCAGTTGCCAAAGTAACCAACCAGTTTGTGGGAGCATCCCGATTTTGCAAAAAGCAAAAAAAATAAACTGCAAATTCACCATTCAAGTAGGCACAACGAAATTACAACAAAAGAGAAACACTTTCAGATTTCCACGCTTGCCCCTGAAATTTTTAGCCTCCTGCCTATCTGCTTGACAACTGATTTTACCGCTGGCGAACCGATACAGCCTGGTTGTAATTCTTGACTTGTTTCATAATCCACAAGGCGAAGACGGTGTTTTTTGAGGTAGGCACCCAAATTAATCACTTGCCGACGGTGGCAGTTATCAAAAATGGATCTCGCATCTTCTACCAGACCGCGCCATAACAAGGCCTCAGCTTGTTTAATCCGCTTGCGGGAGCCACCCACTTTATACAGATTTTTTTTCAGGTAGTACCAGTCTAGGATTTCTTGCCGTTGTGAAGTTGTCGCAATTTCCTTGAATAAATTTCACACACCTGGAGTGACCATCTCCTAAACAGATTACAGGATTAGTTAGCGGCTGACTATTCACCCAATCAGTGAGGCTTAAGTTATCTTGGTAGAGAGCGCCATAATAAAGGTCTTGCAAGCGCACTGCCTTATAATCGCGCCACTGGCAGGGAAGTCCCCATTCGGTTCAGAGTCGCACTTTACCGCCATCTATGCTCACTTGTGCTAGAGCCAGTTTGGCTTCAGGGACGGAAAATTCTTGGCGCTGTACAAGTCTTTGTTGACTGCTATGACTAACCTTAACTCCTGTGAGGGTATATAGGTCAATAGAAGCATTTTGGTAAGACTCGCTCGGCTGAAAGTAGAAAACAGCATTTTTTGCTTCAGAGGACTTCTACGGCTGTAAGGCTCGATCCCCAAGCGGTTTGCTTGTTTTTGTGTAATGAAGAGCCGTCCTACACAACTGTTGAGCGTGCGCGATCACCCTGTAACAGTTTTGGTGACTTTTTGGATAAAAAAAGGGCAACTTTGGGGCTGACATATTCTAGCATCTGTTGACGTACTACTTTCTCAAGACCTTCTAAGGTCGCTATTTCTGCTGAATCTGTATTCCTGTAGAGGATTTGCGCTATCTCGTCAATACAGGCTGATAACCGTAATTGTTCTACGGCTGTAAGGCTCATTTTTTTCCCCTGATCTATTCTCTTGATTTGACCTGCTGGCAGTCTATTTGCCAAATCGGGATGCTCCCATTTGCCTTCCATCAGCAACTGTTCAAAATCCGCTGCCGGCACAGGAGGGCTGAACAAATATCCTTGTATGACATCGCATTCATAGCGCCAGAGAAAATCTTTTTCTGCTTCCGTTTCAACTCCTTCTGCAATTACCTCTAGACAGAGACTGTGCGCCATTTCAATAATAGCTTTTACAATCGCTGCATTGCTGCAACCATCTGTGATGTTGCTGACAAAACAGCGGTCTATTTTTAAAATATCAAAGGGGTATTGCGTCAGATAGCTTAAAGAAGAATAGCCTGTTCCAAAATCGTCAATAGATAGAGAAACTCCCAAACTTTTCAATTTTTTTAAAAGGGCGATCACCTCCGACGCATCCTGCACCATCAAACTTTCAGTCAGTTCTAATTCTAAACAGCTCGGCTCCAAACCAATGTCTGCTAAAATTTGGGCGACTCTGCTGCACAGATCCGGTTGGTGCAATTGGCGTGGCGACAAATTAACCGCTACCCGCATCCCCAAAAAACCGGCATCTTGCCAAACTTTAATTTGCCTGCAAGCTGTCTGCAACACCCACTCGCCCAAGGGTACAATAAAGCCAGTTTCTTCAGCAGCCGGAATAAATTCTGCGGGTTTTATCAGCCCCCGTTCAGGATGCACCCAGCGCACCAAAGCTTCTGCACTAATAATTTTACCAGTTTGGAGATTGACCTGTGGCTGATAGTACACTTGAAATTCTTCTCGTGACAAAGCGTACCAAAAATTTGTTTTCAGCGTATGTAATTCGTGTTCGCGATCTTGGATCGATTCGCTGCTTTGCGATCGCAAATTATTGTACTGCTCGGCGAAGGCTTCTTGTTTTTTCAAGCGGCTCGCGATCGCGCCTACAAGTTCAGCTTTAGTAAAAGGTTTAGTCAGGTAATCATCGGCTCCCAATTCCATATCCTGCCGCATTTCGGAGCGATCGGCTTTACCAGTGAGAAACACAAAAGGTATTGTAGCAGTCACAGGATTCGATCGCAAAGCCGCCAGCACCCCGTACCCGTCAAGTTCCGGCATCGTCACGTCGCAAAGAATCACATCGGGAGGATTTGACATCGCCGCATATAAACCCTGCATTCCATTTTCTGCACCCGTCACCTCGAAACCTTCTGCCTTGAGGAGTTTGAGAATATTCTCCCGAATTACTTCCTCATCCTCAATCGTTAGAATCTTTTTCATGTGTCATTCCCTGAAAGCAGTGTAATTAACCGGCGTTGCTGGACACCATCGAGTCAGAACAACTGAAAACGCGATCGCTCGATCGACAGAACATCTGACATAGTTGTTGCGGAAAATAAATGCTCCTCCGTGAAAAACCTAGATTTTTCAAGGACAATTATATTAAAACTTCTCGGCTACCCTAGCTCTCTCCGTATTAATATTAGTATTAGTCCTACAATAAATAAATAGATTAGATCGAACTAGAGTAGTTTGTGCCAAGTTAATTGCTTAAGTTGGTATTTCCTGTTGCTTTTTAAGGTAGTTATCATTGCACAACTCTGCAATGGGTAAGTAGGACTTGCTGAATAAGTCGGCGATCGCAAAAACTATTCTTGTCGATGCTCATCCCCAACATCCGGGCAAAATGCTCGTAGAAGCTAACGCGATCGCGAACTCGATTTAGTAGGCGGTAGGCGGTAAGTCTTCGTCTTCACCTGGAAGCGGAACATCAAAGTCGTCTGCCATCCAATAGGCATTTCCTTTACGCAATCCGGGTATACGCTTCTTTTTCGAGACGCCAGGCAATCGCTGCCGGAGGAAGGCTGCAAAGTCCAGGACTTCCTGTTGCTGCTCTGGGTGGGGTGAGGAATCGGATTTGCTCCAGTAAGGCTTGTTCAATGCTCACAGTGTCCTCCTATTAGAGTTTTAGCTCAACATATATATGTTTTCAATTAATCCAATTTCACTTTTTTAACGAGAGGTCTAACTCCTACCTTTCAAAATCTTGGTTTTGAAGTTACGTGCTATACTAGCAAAATTCCAGTTTCTCCCCGCAATTGGCCAAGTTAACTCACACAAAGTTCCTTTCTCTCCGAGACAGGTTCGCTTAAATTTTCCTTTTAATTTTTTGGCGAGATTTAGACACTGCTTTGTGCCTCGACCTTCAAAGGAAGAGCAAATGCTAGATCCATTATCTTTAATGCTTAGGGTGTACCAGCCTTCATTTTGCTTGCCTGTAGCACTGAGACGGGTCAATTTTTTAGCGTGTTTTCCGACATTGCACAGTGCTTCTTCCAGAAATTGGCAGAGTTCTCGCTTTTGTTCCATGCTTAAGTATTGCTCTTCAATTGGCTCGAACGAATAAGCTTTAACTTTGAGCGTTTTAAAGGAAGGAAAGTTGCGCTGGAGTGTATGGCTGTAGACTTCATAAAGTAGGTCGCGAATTGGGATATTTAAGTCTAGGATTAGACCGCTGCCTAGACGGAGACTTTCCTTTCGATCGAGGGCTTCTAGTTTCAGGTATTCGCCGACTTCTCTGATTTCGCAGTTCAGATTTTTCAGTTCTTCGAGCAATCGATTTTGTTCTAAATCTTTGTCTTGAACGTGCCTCAAAATATTGGCTAGTGTTTGCAGAGGACCATTATGAATTATAACAAATGTCCTTTCAATGGTGTGTTGGCGGATCTCAATCTGAAACCTTAAAAATCGATCGTATTGATAGAAAGTGTTCAAAATGGCACCATTAATCACCAAAACTAATAAAGCTGGTGCTGCGGGAATCCACCATCCCCCGACGATGAAAGCATAACTAATTCCAACTAACCCAAGACTGGCAGCGGCAACATATACGAGGTTTTTTAATGGAGATTGAGTCAGCCGACCGAGATAAATAGCTAAAACGCCCCAACCTACAATCCAAAGATATTCCCAACCCTCCGACCAGGTTTTTAAAACGGGTCGTCCATCGAGAACTGCACTGACGATTTGGCTGGCAACATGGGCATGAAATTCTACGCCATAAATTTTCCCAGGCGGTTGTAAGTTAGCGATCGCAGAAGTATTGATAAAGTCTTTAATACTAGGAGCCGTTAGCCCAATTAGAACAATGCGATCGCCAAAGGTATCGCGCAGCACATTAGGATTACCTTTGGTGGCTTCAATATCGTTAATATCTTGAAGGGATAGCGTGCGAAATCGTTCCCGACCGTTGCGATAATTGAGGAGTAGCTGAACACCAAAATCATCAGCGCCCGCGTAGCCGCCAGAATTGGGGAAAAAGCGAGGAAGTTCAGTCGAACCAAACCGCATCGCCAGGCGATCGCGAATGCCATTGCTCAGTTCAATGCCTTCAGCTTTGAGATACGTTTCTGCCAGTCGCAAAGGCAGGGAAAAGGCGTATTTTTTATCGTTTTCAGGTCTATTTATTCCTAGTATTGCACGCCTGACCTTGCCGTCATCATCGGAAAGGTAATCTATAAAACCGATTTTTTCTGAGGGTAAGTCGGGGGGCGACTTAATAGAAATGGGTATAATTTTTTCCACTACAATCAGATTTTTGATATCTTTAAAAGTTGCAACCAGTTCGGCATGACCGGGTTCAACGGGTAGATCTTTAACAATATCAAGACCGATAACTCTGGGCTGGTACTTCTGCAAAGTTCTTAACAGTTTGGCAATTTCGCGATCGGGTATGGGGTAAGTCCCGATCCGTTGGATATCGGCTTCATCAATTCCCACAATGACAATTCGTTCCTCGATCGGTTCGGATGGTCGCAGCCGGAGAAACGAGTCGAAAGTTACCCATTCTATCAATTGCAGCGCTCCACTCAAACGAACGAGTACAATCAGCACTATAGCAACAATTCCTGGCAATGTTCCTACAGACCAGATGGTAAATTCTTTTCTAATTTTGCTCCAAATAGTGGGTAACAACTGTTTCTTCCTTAACAAAACCGGTCAATCAATAAACCCCTCTTCTCTAGCTCGTTTTTCCGTTTGAATGCGGAGACTTTTGCCATCTTCCGGGTAAACGCCTAAAACATCTTGGACTTTTGTCCAGTAGTGGCGTACCGTTCTGAGGGATAGGTTCATGCGATCGGCAATGACTTTATCTTCCAATTCTTCTTCAAAAGCGAGATTGAGTACCTCAAGCCACTCTGGTTTGACTTCCCCTGGTGGCATTTTCAAATCTTTGGTATGGGTAACTCCTTTGAGTGCCAAATCAATCCGCTTCAACATCTCCTGGCTGGAAAGTCCTTTGTCAGCTACGGTAAACCCTCCTTCATGAGCATCAATGTCCGGTTTTATTCGCACCAGTGCCTTGACATAACTGCTTTGCACGACCAAATTTAGGGTGGGATAGTTTTTTATTAAAGTTCCCAGGCTTTTTAAGCCTCGATTGATTTCGGCAGTGTGCCCGAATGTTTCTGGTAGGGAAAGATCCATAATAACTAAGTCTGGCATAAATGATTCGACCTGTTGCAGAGCATTCTGGGTTGTTTTAGCGGTAAGGATTTCGGCTTGTGGGTAGTGCCGTTTCAGCAAGTCGATCGTTCCGCTTAAGATTAGTTCGTGGTCATCCACTACAAGTATTTTGAGTGTGCTTGGCTCTGGTAAATCTTGGCTCATTGTTGAAACCGTAATTGGTAATTGGTAATTGGTAATTGGTAATTCCTTAGCCAGTAAGCATTTAGCTTGAGCTGATTGGGCCAAGTATGTTTTTATTATCAAAATAACTACGAAAAAGCGCCTTTTTTTAGGTTTATTTAAGTTTTTTGCTTCAGTTAATGATACCAAATCAGGGTTGAGTATTCCCTTTATACTCTCTCCCTCTCTCTGTACTCTGTGCGCTCTCTGTGGTTAATTATAAATGTGGTAGAAAACGCGGATTTAGTATATAGCCTTTCTCAAAAAGATGAGGTATGACTGACAGCTTACATAACCACCCAGACGCTTGAGGGCTGAAGCCCAACTACGTCCGCGAATCTTTCTGAGAACCGCTATAAGTCAGACAAATCGTCGATTTAAGTGATGAAATTGGTTTCATTTTATATGATATAGAAATCAGCTAGAAAATATATTGCACAAGTGTGCAAACTCGATCGCACACTTGTGCAATTAGGTTAGCAAACTACTACAGCCTACTTCAAAACGGCTGATAGCGTACTGAAAAGTAGATACCCTTATCTTGCAGCGAGTTTCCCCGATCGCCAACTGAAATTAAGGGGAGACCGTAGTCCAGGCGCAACGATAAATCGGGGGCAACCTGCCATCGAAAACCCAGTCCTAAACTGGCAATTGTAGCTGGGTCAGGGTCAATATCTTGGTTATTCCAGACAGTTCCGATTTCAAAAAAAGGCGCTAACTGCAGTGTACTGGTATCAGACGTGAGGGGAATGCGAACTTCAACTGAACCCAGAATGCCATTGTCGGCAACGAGTTGGTTTTGTCGGTAGCCGCGAACTGTATCGACTCCACCAATACTGAAGCGTTCTAAAGGTAGCAAAGAATCTGGAGTTAGCTGAGCATCAATTCGCGCTACTAGCACATTTCTGGATGATAACTGCTGCACCAATTGAAATTGCCCCAACCAGGAAAAGAATCGCCCGTCAGTGCCCGTATTATTGACAGTTGCATCAAAGGCATCTATCCCTAGACTGAATTGAGAACGGGCGGCTAAGACTCGTTTTCTGCCGCGATCGACCCAATCTTGAGAAAACCGAATTACTGTAACTTTAGACTCGCCTTTTTCAGGACCTTCTGTGAAGGAAAAGGGCCGATCGTCGAGGATATAAGTTTGGCTGCGACGCCGATCTAAACCCAAGCTTAATGCAAATTCACGGGTCGGTGTTCTGGTAATCGGCTGGCGGAAATTGAGGGAATAGGTTTGAGTTTCGCTTCTAATACCGATATCCCGGAACTCTCGTTCAATAATTCGGCTATCGCCATTGTTATAGCGGAAGTTAAGGGCACCGTTACGAGCGTTCACGGGGATAGTATAGTTGATGTCGTAGAGGTCGAGTCCTTCTGTACGACCGTATTGGACTGAAGCGCGATCGCCAAATCCCAACAGATTATCGTGACTGACTTGTACGCTGCCTTGGACTGAACCAATGCTGGGAGATTGGTTGTTATCCAGTGCGATCGCACTGTGAAAGGCAGGCGCTTCTTTGAGATTGATTCGCAAGATATTGCGGCCCGGAGTGCTGCCTGCGGTTAACTCGGCATTTACCCTCTCGATCAGCGGATCGAGTTGCAACAGTTGCAAAGCTTCTTCTAAGCGTTGCTGGTTTAAGGGGGTAGAGGTGGCAAGTTCGATGCGCGATCGCACGTATCCTTCTCGCAATCGATTTAACCCACCGATTTCAATCTGTTCGAGTTCGCCCTCTACGACTTGAATTTTGACAGTACCGCTGCTGAGGTCTTGATTGTTGGGTAGGAAGGCTCCAGAGGTAATGTAGCGGTTTTTAATATAGAGTTGAATAATCGCCGATCGCAGTTCGAGCAACTCTTCAAACGTGACTGAACGGTTCTCGTAAGGCTGAATTAATTTGGCAATTTCGTCCTGTAAGACGGTGTTTCCCAGCACTTCTATTTTGTTGATGAAAAAGCGATCGCCCGACGGGGGAGTAACTTCAGGTGACTCTTGAGTTGGGGGAATTTGCAGTTCGGGTGCCGGTGGTGGTGAAGGCGTTTCCTCCGGGAGAGGACGGGGTGTTTGAGAGGGATTGGGAATCGTTTGTTCGATCGCGTCAGGTGCGTTAGGGGGAATGGTGACACCTGGTGGCGGTGCGGATTGGGCGATCGCACTGAGGGTAATGCAAGTTGATGTCGCGATGCTTGAACCTGAAATGGCAACCCACCTGAAGATTGGGTACATATTTTTGTTAGTGAATTAATAACATTCTCGACTCATAACAAGTTTCCCATTCGGTAGTCGATACACGCCTTGGGGTTCTACAATTGGGTCGCCTTTTTGCCAAGAACGATTTGGGTTGGTATTTGAGGATGTGGTGTCGCTGGGTAAAGTTTCCACATCTACTGTGGGAAAGTCAGACATTTGGACATCTCCGGGGCGCTGCGGTAAGCCACCCGTACCTGTGACGGTAAAACTTCCCCTCGTTGGTCGATCGCGCCGGACAATGCAGCTAGAGGCCAGAAGGCTGTCGGTGTCAATCCGATTTTCCGGTAACTCGGTGAGACTGTTTTGGATGGAGGTAGTATCGGGTAGGGCGATATTTCCCGAAGCAAGATTACCAGTGGCGTTAATATCGACTCGATTATTGCGATCTAGGGTAGCAGGATCGGTGTTGCGGGGTGCTCTTGTGTAGCTTTCGCCGAAGAAGACTCTAGTGTCGAGGGTGATATTTCCACCTCTGCCATCACGGGCAAAAGCGAGGATATCGCTGTCGTCGAAAGCGAGGATGGAGTCAGCTTTTATGTCTATGTTGCCACCACCTCCTGCACCAGAGTTAACCCTGCTGGTGATGTCACTGTTGCCCGATAGGCGAATATTGGGAGCTGTGATGTTGATACTTCCCCCAGAAGATCGATCGGCGGAGGTTGCGATCATCCCATTGTTAGCTTGTAGGGTATCGCGGGCTGTAATGTTGATATTGCCTGCTGTTCCTTCTCGCGTGCTGTTGCTGGATATCACCGCCCCATCGCGCACCAGCAAGCGCCCCGTGTCAATCCTCAAGTCCCCTGCATCCCCACTCGCTACACTAGAAGTAAACAAGCCACTGCGAAACTGACCATCGGCTGAGCTACCAATCACCTCAACCGAATCAGCAGCCGTAATCTGCAAGTTGCCGCCCTTGCCTGAACCTCTAGTACCGGCTGATACCCGTGCCCCATCGCGCACTAACAAGCGCCCCGCGTCAATCCTCAAACTCCCTGCATCCCCATTCCTTTGACTCTCAGTAAACAAGCCACTGAGAACCCGACCATTAGCTGAGGTACCGATCACCTCAACCGAATCAGAAGCTTTAATCTGCAAGTTGCCGCCCTTGCCTGAACCTGTAGTACCGGCTGATACCCGTGCTCCATCGCGCACTAACAAGCGCCCCGCGTCAATCCTCAAAATCCCTGCATCCCCACTCCCTTGACTCTCAGTAAACAAGCCACTGAGAACCCGACCATTAGCTGAGGTTCCAATCACCTCAACCGAATCAAAAGCTTTAATCTGCAAGTTGCCGCCCTTGCCTGAACCTGTAGTACCGGCTGATACCGCTGCCCCATCGCGCACTAACAAGCGCCCCGCGTCAATCCTCAAAATCCCTGCATCCCCACTCCCAGAACTAAAAGTAAACAAGCCACTGCGAACCTGACCATCGGCTGAGTTACCGATCGCCTCAACCGAATCTGTTGCCGTAATCTGCAAGCTGCCGCCCTTGCCTGAACCGAAAGTAGCGGCTGATACCACCGCCCCATCGCGCACCAGCAAGCGACCCGCGTCAATCGTCAAATTCCCTGCATCCCCACTCCCTTGACTCTCAGTAAACAAGCCACTTATAACCCGACCATTAGCTGAGGTACCGATCAGCGCAACCCAATCAGAAGCGTTAATCTGCAAGCTGCCGCCCTTGCCTTGACCTGTAGTACCGGATGATACCCGTGCCCCATCGCGCACCAGCAAGCGCCCCGTGTTAATGCTCAAGTCCCCTGCATTCCCACTCCCTTGACTATCAGCCAACAAGCGACTGCCAAACCGACCATCGGCTGATCTACCACTCACCTCAACCGAATCTGTTGCCGCAATCTGCAAGCTGCCACCGTTGCCCTCACTGACAGTACCGGATTGTACCTGTGCCCCATCGCGCACCAGCAAGCGCCCCGTGTTAATGCTCAAATTCCCTGCATCCCCACTCCCTTGGCTATCAGTAAACAAGCCACTGGCCAACTGACCATCGACCGATCTACCAATCAGCGCAACCCAATCAGAAGCGTTAATCTGCAAGCTGCCGCCCTTGCCTTGACCTGTAGTACCGGATGATACCGCTGCCCCATCGCGCACCAGCAAGCGCCCCGTGTCAATCCTCAAGTCCCCTGCCTCCCCACTCCCAGAACTAGAAGCCAACAAGCCACTGACAACCCGACCATCGGCTGAAGCACCCATCACCTCAACCAAATCTGTTGCCGTAATCTGCAAGCTGCCGCCCTTGCCTGAACCTCCAGTAGTGGCTGATACCTGCGCCCCATCGCGCACCAGCAAGCGCCCCGTGTCAATCCTCAAAATCCCTGCATCCCCACTCCCAGAATAATTAGAATTCCGAGCAAACAAGCCACTGCTATTGAAACCATTGGCTGTTGATTCTCCTCCAATCACTTCGACCGAATCTGTTGCCGTAATCTGCAAGCTGCCGCCGCTGCCTGAACCGAAAGGATCGACTGATACCTCTGCCCCATCTCTCACCACCAAGCGCCGCGTGTTAATGCTCAAATCCCCTCCCTCCCCACTCGCAGAATTAGTATTCCGAGCAGACAAGCCACTGCTAAACCGACCATCGGCTGACCTACCGATCGCCTCAACCGAATCTGTTGCCGTAATCTGCAAGCTGCCACCCTTGCCCGGACCGAAAGTATCGGTTGATACCTGTGCCCCATCGCGCACCAGCAAGCGCCGAGTGTCAATCCTCAAGTCCCCTGCATGCCCATTCCCAAAATTAGAAGCAAACAAGCTACTGGTAAACTGACCATTGGCTGAGGTCCCAATCACCTCAACCGAATCTGTTGCCGTAATCTGCAAGCTGCCACCGTTGCCTGAACCTCTAGCAGCGGCTGATACCACTGCTCCATCGCGCACCAGCAAGCGCCGCGTGTTAATGCTCAAATCCCCTGCATCCCCATTCCCAAAATTAGAACCAGCAAACAAGCCACTGCCATTGAAACCATCGGCTGTTGATTCTCCAATCACCTCGACTGAATCAGCAGCCATAATCTGCAAGCTGCCGCCCTTGCCTAAACCGAAAGTATCGGTTGATACCACTGCTCCATCGCGCACCAGCAAGCGTCCCGTGTTAATGCTCAAATTCCCTGCATCCCCACTCCCTACAGTAGAAGTATACAAGCCACTGACAGACTGACCATTGGCTGAGGTCCCAATCACCTCGACTCCTTCAGCAGCGGTAATCTGCAAGCTGCCACCCTTGCCTGAACCGAAAGTAGTGGTTAATACCTGTGCCCCATCGCGCACCAGCAAGCGCCCCGTGTCAATTCTTATGTCTCCTCCAGTTCCCGTTCCTGTGTCAGTCACATCAGCCCTCAGGTATGAACCCTCACTCAGCTCAACCTCTGCTGCACGTATTTGTACCTGTTTGCCATTTTCTGCCCCCAAGGTGTTAGCCCAAATATTCGAGCTTTGTGTCATCGAAAACCGCCCACCGAGAATCTGAACATCACCGCCCCCTTCCCCACTGGCATCCACAAACGCCCGGTTTGATAATGAAATATTGCCAAAATTATTAATCGAGTCATACCCTAGGACAAAGTTGTTCCCACTAGAACTCAAACTTACTTCTCCCACTCCAGCCACACTGCCGAGTTCAATGCGTCCTCCGGCTGCTGTCAGTCTTCCGGACTTTAGGAATACATCCCCACCAACTAGCGCTAAAGTTCGACCCGGTTGCACCTGTAGTCCTGGGGGAAGACCTCCTGAGTTAAGCTGATGGATTAAGCTTGGTGCTTGCGATCTATTAACAATGGGTTGAGCAGCAACGGCATTAAACCACAAAGCTGAGGGACTGACGCTGAGTAAATTACTCGTTGTCGGTTGTGAAGCGCTAAATAGTCCGGCATCCCCTAACTTAACGGCATTCGCTGTCGTTGCCAAAAATGAACCCTGCACGTCTAAACTGGCAGATGGCCCGAACACAATGCCGTTTGGATTAATTAAAAACAAATTAGCAGGGCCTAAAACCCCCAACCGTCCCAAAATATCCGAACGGTTCGCCCCGGTTACGCGCGAGAGAATGTTTTCAATTCCTGCTGGATTCCTGAAATAAGCGCCTCTTCCTTCTAAAACACTCAATTGTTCAAAACTGTGGAACAGATTAGCGCCTCGAATTGCGCCACCATCAATGCGATCGCTAGGAATACCCCGTATATTGACCTTGGGTGTAACGACAGAACGTTCAGCACCTAGCGTATTGTCAGGCACGATTTGAGCGTTAGCGATCTCGCCCCCTCCTACGAGGAGTGTCCCAAATATGGCGACGCAACCCCCAATCTGCCACTGCCAACACCGATCGAACCAGCTTTGAGCAATCATAGGTTGGTTTCTAAAACATATTGATAAATCTATCACTAGAGTTTCTTTTTGAGTGGCCTTAACTCACATCTTGCATATACCCGATAAACAGCCTCCAAATAAATTTCGGGCTGAAAGCTTAAGTTCGCTTTTAAACCCCACCTCAACGTAAGCTGCTTAAGAAGTGGGGGTCTCTAACCCATTTTTCATTATGAATAATGAATTGTCTGAAACCAGATTTTTTCTAGCCCTATAAATAAGGCAATTCTGGGAGAACAAGCACTTCATATACGAATTCTCTGCGATTGCATTGACAACCAAAAATATGAGATAAAAGGGCGTGAAATGCAGTGAAAAAAGCAAGAAAAATGCAAACAATTCTTGCCCCTGCCCAGCAAGCGACTCTACACCTTACTGTGGTTGATGCCTTCAGAATATCAGCGCGATAATGTCCCCCTAACATTGCAGGCTTATGCAAGCTTGCCTGCACAAGTATGTATTTTTATTAGTTGGGTTATGTCATTAAGTTGGCATAGAAGGTTAATGCGTTCTTTCTATTTGACCTCCTATCCTATAAATCACGCAGATGAAATTATTAGGAGCAACCAACTATGCCTTCTGACATGACTTTTGGAAAAACAACTTCTTCTACAAGTCCCTACATTGAAAATGAGTTGGAGGTCAAACCCATCGCGACCATCCCAACTGATATTGCATTCCAGGCAGACCTTAATAGCAAAAGTTTTGCAGATGCTCGTAGAGGCACACTATCCCAGATTTCAGAAATTGCTAAGTTGCCTGTTGGCAATAAGGGTTTCACAGGCAATGTCTACATTGATGGCATTCTCTGGGGTGGGAATTATTGGACATCAGGTTCATCGTCAACAAAAACGATTGATTACTCTTTCTGGAATTCCGAAACTGCCAGTTTTGATGACGCCTACGACATCGCGCAAAACCCCTATGACTGGTTTGCAGGGGAAAAAGCTTCTATGGTAAACGCTTTAAACAGTTGGTCAGCGGTTGCCAATATTCAATTTGTGAATGCTGGGGACAATAATAAATCAGCTACCCTTGGCTTCTATAATGTGGGTAATGCCGATGCGAATGATTTCTTAGGATTGTTACATCCTCCTGGAAAAGATGGACAGGGAATTGGCTATTTCAACTGGGAAGGAGATGGTTGGAATACTGATGGCATAGCGCAAGGTGCCTTTAGCTTCATCACTTTAATTCATGAACTTGGACATGGATTAGGGCTGGCTCACCCCCATGACAAGGGAGGCGGTTCATCAATTTATCCAGGAGTTACCGCCTTTGGGGATACAGGGGACTATGGCTTGAACCAGGGCGTTTACACCACCATGTCCTACAATGCTGGGCTAGTTAACAGTGGTGGCGATCCAGGTACACTGGACTACGGCTATCAAGGCACACCTATGGCGTTTGATATTGCTGCTATTCAGCATCTTTATGGGGCAAACAACAGCTACAAAACTGGTAACGACACATACTTCCTGCCCACTGCCAACCAATCAGGTACCTATTATTCCTGTATTTGGGATGCTGGCGGAGTTGATACTATTAGTGGTGTGGGGGCACTATCGGGTGTCACGATCGATCTCAATGATGCCTCGCTCAACCCTGCTGTAGATGGAGCAGGTGCTGGTGGTTATATCTCTTCTGCCGAGGGCATTTTTGGCGGATTTACTATTGCTAATGGTGCAATAATTGAGAATGCCGATGGTTCTGCTTTTGCCGATCTGATTACTGGCAATGAGTTCAATAACATTCTCAACGGTGGGGCTGGCAATGACTCTTTAATCGGCGAGTCTGGTAATGACACCCTTAATGGTGGGGCTGGCAATGACTCTTTAATCGGTGGCAAGGGCAATGACTCTCTCGTGGGTGGCAATGACAAAGATATCTTAACTGGTGGGAGTGGGAGCGATCGATTTACCTACACGGATCTCAGTCAATCCTTGTTAGCCAACTATGATGTGATTACTGACTACTCTATTGGTGACCAAATTGATGCTCCTAGTTATATAGTTGCAGCAACACTCACTACCTCTGTTGGTAATGCAGCTAGTTTGAGTGAAGCAGCTATCTCTACTGTACTAACCAGTGGTGTGTTTACAGCCAACAGTGCTGAAGCATTTAGAGTTTCTGGTCTAGCCGGAACCTTCATCGCTTTCAATGACGCAGTGGCTGGATTCAATTCTGAAAATGACTCCCTCATTTTCCTCAAGAATTATACGCTTGGCTCTGTTTCAATTGTTTAGCAATTGAGCTAAGTCAGGCAGCAGTTCGGACACTTTTGACTCAAATTCTGTGTTGTCTGTTTCTCTGGTAGAGTCCATGATTTTCTCCTGAGTTTAAGTTTAGCTATGCTTAGCACAACAGCTTGAAAACCTAGTTTTTCAACCTCAGTGGTTATATAGCAAGTCTGAATCATTTGTACAATTCGATCGATTTCAAAAAATACCAACTTGCGATCGAACAGTTGGACAAGCCTTCGATCGCTATCGCTCGCAGAAGAGAGAACACCCCACATTATTATAATCACGCGATCGGGAAATGTTCGCTCGATGGACAATAATCAATGTCGAAGTCAGGCATTCACCTGTTATGCTAAGTTAATTGCAAACCAAAGCTAGAAAGGAGTTTAAACTCCAGCTTGGTTTTGTGGCAAAATCGAGAATTAAAATCTTCATGAAAACCTACCATAGCTTACTACTATGCCAAGCCGACATTGCCGATTCCGTGTCCGCCATGTTCTGGTAATTTTATTCCTAACCAGTCTCACCATTTGTCTGTGGCTGAGTCATGTTTCTTTTAATCCTTTACAACTAAGATGGCCAGAAGTAGCAACCGCACAGTCTGCCAATCCCAGCCAAATCGTACAACAAGGAATCGAACGATATAAAACAGGAGACGTGCAAGGCGCGATCGTACTTTGGCAAACTGCTTTAACCGCCTATCAAAGCACTAAAAACCGCGCTAACGAGGCGATCGTTCGAGAAAAACTAGCCATAGCTTATCAACAAATTGGTCAATTCAGCGAAGCGATCGATTATTGGAAAAGTGCGATCGACAACTATCGCTCTTCAGGAGATTTCGTGAAGGTGGGACGGTTACTCACAGAGCTCGCTCAAACTTACAGCCGTTTGGGACAAAATAGAGAAGCGAGATCGCTTTTATGCGGTGCTTCTGAGGCTGATGAAATTTGCCTTAAAAGTGAAGGAAGTGCTTTGCAAATTGCCCAAAAATTTAGCGATCGCCAGGGAGAAGCGGCGGCTTTGGGAAGTTTGGGAGAAGCCGATCGCCTCACAGGAAAGTACGATCGAGCCATTGAAACTCTAGAGGCTAGCTTAAAGATTGTCGGGGAGATTAACCTCCCAGTTTATCGCGCATCAGTGCTTAATAGTCTCGGTAATACTTACTTTAGTAAAGCTCAACTCAACGAGCAGCGTGCTGATTCTGCTAAGTCCAGAAATGCAGAAAATAAAGCTAATGAATTCATTAAAGAAGCTGCTGCTAATTACACAAAAGCTTTAGGTTATTTCGATCACAGTCTCGAACAGACTCGCACTCAAAATGACCGATCGAGTCAAATGCGATCGCTTCTCAATTTGATTCAACTTTATTACCGATCGAAATATTTTAAGTTACCCGATCGCACTAATAAGGCCGAGCAAGCATTGCAAGAAGCTCTAACTCTACTTAATATCATCCCTGATTCTCCCAATAAAGTCTATGCAGCAATCAATTTAGCCGAAATAGAACAACCTATTGATTCTATTAATTATACTTCATCTCAAGCTCAATGTCAGCCGCGAAAACTCAACGAATTGCAGGCAGAAGAACTCCTGCAAAAAGCTGTTTATATTGCTCGAGGCATTAAAGATTCTCGCTCCGAATCATTTGCGTTAGGTAAACTAGGTCATCTCTACGAATGCCGCAAAGACTACAATAAAGCCTTAGATTTTACCAAACAGGCAAGATTGGCAGCCGACCAAAACTTACTTGCTAAAGATAGTCTTTATTTGTGGGAGTGGCAAGCGGGACGAATATTTAAAGCACAGGCGAAAGAATCTGAGGCAATTGCTGCTTACGAACGCGCGATCGCAACTTTAGAAGGTGAGGGAGGTATTCGAGACAATCTGTTAATTACCCAGCGAGACTTGCAATTTAGCTTTCGGGATACGATTACTCCTCTCTACCGTGAGTTTGCTCAGTTAAAGCTAGAGCGTGCTGAAACGCTACCTATTGCAAGTCAAGAGTACCAAAAGGAGCTCAATTCTGCACTCAACGCGATTGATTCTTTGAAACTAGCAGAATTGCAAAATTACTTCGGCAATGAGTGTGTCTTTACCGTTTTTGAGCCAGAACGAGTTGATGATTTAGAAAGAGAAGACACTGCTGTCTTTAGTTCTATAATTTTGGACTATCGAACGGCGATTGTGGTGAGTTTACCCAACTCTGACGAGAAGGGAAAGCCAAATACTAAAAGAAGATTTAAACGGCTAGTCTGGATCGACGATAGTAAAAGACTTATAGAACAAATCAAAAATTTTCGTATAGAAGTTCAGAAATTTTACGATCCTACTGACGCTTTTTTAACACCAGCACAAAATCTATATAACTCGCTGATTCGCCCTTTCGCCTCCGATTTAGACCCAACAAAAATCAAAACTCTCGTTTTCATCCAAGATGGGCTATTACGCAACGTACCGATGGCTGCACTCCACGATGGTGAAGAATTTCTAGTTCAGAAATACGCCATTGCTACGACTCCTGGGTTGCGTTTGACATCCCCTAAATCCCTAAACTTTCAAAGTCGGCGGACTTTAGCTTTGGGGTTAACAGAAGCCGCTACCGTTGATGGTGAAGAATTTAAGCCTTTGGCAAATGTCACCGATGAAATCGATCGAGTGATCGAGCTATTTCCAGGTAGCAAGAAACTCTTGGACAAACAATTTACTCCTGCGAGTTTAGAGCAAGAACTTAAACAAACGGTTTACCCGATTATTCACATTGCTACTCACGGTCAATTTGGCACTATTCCAGAAGATAGCTTTTTAGTGACTGGTAATAATGAGAAGATTACAATTACTCAGCTAGATATTGATATTCGCCGCTTTAGTAGAAGTTCGCAGCCAGTGGAGTTGCTCGCACTCACGGCTTGTCAAACGGGTATAGGAGATGACCGTGCTACGCTAGGTATGGCTGGCATTACGGTGCAAGCAGGAGTCAGAAGTGCTTTGGCTTCTCTTTGGTACGTTGACGATGCTTTTACACAAGAATTAGTCGCTAAGTTTTACGAGAATTTGCGATCGCAAATGAGCAAAGCAGAAGCCCTAAAGGAAGCACAGAAGGCGCTGATTAATCAAAACAAGAATATACACCCCGCTAAATGGGCCTCCTTTATCCTTATCGGTAACTGGCTATAGAATAGAGCGGAATAAGGTTGGTTGTTGCTGTAATTGTCAGCAACAAAAAGCGGCTCGATCTAATATTATCTCTCTTTTGTCACTTCGGGCGAGAGTATAGCGGTATGGTGCGTCGCTCATTGATAGTCGTAAATAATCAGAATTCTGGCGGCGACGCACCCTACTTTAATTAGAATAGGAGTAGGATAATAATCTCGGCGTTGCTGAATACAAGTATGAATTCAAGTTTTCGGAATGGCTATAAGCCAAGTAGAGTGAGTTTTGTAACATCAAGTGAAAAGTTTATTCATACGCCAGAATCAGCAACGCCTTACCTGTTTATCTTGCCCACTTTTTTTGGGCGCACGATCACATAACCAGGCTGTGTAACCTTTCTGCACTTATCCAGCAAGCCCTAAATACCTAACACGCCACACCCGAAGGCTAGAGCAGGATAGGTTCATAACCTGAGCCAGGGCGTAGAACTGCTACAGCTTCATTAAGATGGGGAACTTTTGGGAGTGGGGAACTGTGACGACAACTTCGCCACTAAGGTGTGATTCCTTGTCGAGTGTGATGCGGTAGTCATTCTCAACACTTCCATAACTAGCGGCCAACACTTCCCCGTCCTTCCCATGATGCAAGCCATTATCGAGAATCCGTACCCGATCACCAATCTAAAACTCTTTATGATGACGCTTGATTGCGGGAGTTGAGGGTGTTGGCTTCCCCACTGCGATCGCCTGCTGCCCGAAAAAGGGTCAGGGACTGGTTGTAATACTCTAGCGCTTTCTGCTTCTCTCCTAAATCTGAGTAGACTAAGCCGATGTCGAGGAGGATGTTGGCTTCACCACTGCGATCGAGGAAGGTGTTGGCTTTACCACTGCGATCTTTGAGTGTCCGAAAAAGGGTCAGGGACTGGTTCAAATACTCCAGCGCTTTCTGCTTCTCTCCCAAATTTGAGTAGACTCTGCCAATGCTGGTGAGGGTGTTAGCTGTTTCATCCTCATACCTAATTACATCGACAACTCTCTATACAAACGCAAAGCTTCCGCGATTGGTTTGAACGTCGTGCGGTTTGACTCTGATGAGCAATCAAACTTCGCCGGTGCTGAACAACCATTATTCAAAGCGATCGCCTTAAAATCTCATATTTTTTCAACCTTCCATCCAGCCTGATTCCCAACTTTGCCGGCTCGGATGAATGCAAAAGCGCCCCGCTTGAATCGATCGCCGCTGGGCTTAACTCCGATAAGCGCTCTAACTTCAGCAGTTGATAGAATCCAACCGGAGGCGATCGCCTGTTCCAACGCTGCATAATGTTGCAGAGGATCGCGAGTTGCTGCAATCTGTCGGGCGATCGCCTCGATGAGCTCAAGAAAGTTTTCTCTGTCTTGATTTATAGCTGTTGGGGTCGCAGGTTGGATCGCTTCTATTTTGAAAATTTCGGTGTGGCTGCTCTCAAAATCAGATAGGGTGCCACCAGATTTTAGATGCTGATTTAACTTGTCCAGTTTGTCCAGTTGTTCACTGGATATTTTGCCTCGGGCTACTGGTTCGATCGATAAAGCTTTTATGCGATCGTACACAGATTGTTTGCTGCTTAGGTTGTAGCGCTCTTGCAGGCTTGCGATCGGGTAAGTTTCCATTTGTCCAGTTTGTCCAGTTTGGTACTGGATAAATTGTAACTCGGATTAGTCCAGTTGCTTACTGGACGATTGACTGGACAAAAGAAGGACTATGAGGGGAAGACAGAATTAATATCCTCTGACAAAAGCGCACCCGGTTGCGTTTTTGTCAGCATTGATTTTGCGGTCAACCCAAATGCTGTATGGACTACAACTTGCTAACTTGCAACCCCTAGCCGAGATTGTCTGTCCTACCTAGCCATAGGAGTTCTGAACCCAAGCTCAGGATATGGAGATATTCTGATGAAGCTGTAGCAGTTCTAAGCCCAGGGCTATAAAATACTATTATCCTAATGGAGCTGTAACGTTTATAAGTCCAAGCTGGAAAGTAATATCCTAATGAACTTGTAGCAACTCCAATTTTTAGGTAACTAGACATACATTAGCAACTTGCAATATTTTGTTATTGTGTGACGTACTTTATCGTTTATAAAAACTTGAAATTATGATTACAAAGGAAGAATTGCTGGCGAAAATAAAGGATTTGGCACCCCAAATAAGTTCACAGCCTTTGATGCTAGCACATCCCCAGCCAGAAAATAATGCTCGTCCTTCATGTTGTTTCGAGAATGTGTGGCATAAAGTTCAAAAAGATGGAGGGGATATTCTTTTTGGTTGGATGTTTGGTTGCCGCATTAATCCTAAGTATGGAGAGTACCTGATGGCAACACATCACGCCGTCTGGCTCGCTCCAGATAAGCATCTATTAGATGTAACACCTTTTACTGCTGATCCAAAACATCATCCGTTCACTATGAACAATTATGTTATTTTTTTACCTGACCCGTCGGCAGAACCTGTTGTAGGTAGGGAAGTAGCAACACCGTTGCCGAGTAAATTTTTTGCTCTCAACGATAATCAAGAACTTAGAAAATATGTTAAAGAAATTGCTGATAAAGAGCAGAAAGAGTGTCAAGAAATATTAGAGAGAGGAAAAGTTGACCCCAATAAAATCAGCGGTCATTTTTTGAAACCATTATAAGTCTGTAACCGAAAGCGAATTGTAGATAGGAATGAGTGGACATATATTACACTCACACCTTACTACCACCACACACAACTACTACCACACACCATAAGAGGGCTGCTAACATAAGCCACACGAGCGGCATTGTGTACAGTTTATAAAAGTGAAAAGTAGACTATTTTGATGGGCTTGTAGCGGTTGCAAGCCCTAGACTGGGATATAGCGTTATTCTGATGAAGCTGTAATCGTTTGCATAAATGGGAAAAAGTGACTTTCCCTGATCAGATTTGCTGCGAGAGACGAATTTTCCATAATCTAGCCCAAAAGTGAGAAAACAAAAATCTAAGAAAAAAACGGCGAGATGCAATCCACAAAATAATCGAACATTTCTGAAGGTTTTGATTGTTGGGATGGACTCACAACTCTCACTTATGCAGGTTTTGCTGGTTTTGAATTAATTACTAAGACAACTAATGAAAATTGATTATGCAGTAGTAAAGAGGTGAATAACTGTACTAATGCTGTACATATGTTATAATTTTGTATTGGTTGGCAAAAATAAGAACTTAGTTTGAGTATGATTAATGTTTTTTACTCTTGGCAGTCTGACTCGTCATCATCATCAAATCGTAATTTTATTGAAGATGCTTTAGAGAAAGCTAAAAAATCGTTCAAGAAAGGAAGTGAAGATATATATATCGAGATGTGTGTAGATACTGCTACAAATAAGCTAGCTGGTTCCCCAGATATTGCTGATTCTATTTTTAAGAAGATATCAAATAGTCAAATATTCGTCTGTGATGTTACAATCATTAATCCTCCATCTAAATTTGAAAAAATGATGAGGTCTTTAACCAAAAAAAATGTGAGACTAACTCCTAATCCTAATGTTTTGATTGAGTTAGGTTATGCTAGTAGTGTTTTAGGTTGGGAGAAAGTTATTTGTGTTATAAATACTGCACAATGCAAAGTGGAGGATTTACCATTTGATATTCGTAATAGGCGAATGCTTGCTTATTGCTATCCAAATTCTTCTAAACCTAAGAAAGACATTAAAGACCAATTAGTAAAAGATTTGACATCTGCGCTTGTAAAAAGCATAGAAAGCCTTGAAGTTGTTCCAAAAAATATTAACCTAAACAATGTCATTATTTCCAACAAGTTTTGTGAGTCAGTTAACTCTCTTGGGCGTTTCTTAAACTATTTTCTAGCAGATGAGCTAGGTCACGAGGTAGCGACAGAATTAATTAATAATAGTTTTTATACGGTTGTTGAACAGGATCAGCAAGCTTTCATTGACTCTATTGTTAGCGTTTTTACTAGGAAGAATTTAGATGAACTGTCTAATTTGGTTTCAACGTCAGAAAAAAGACTTTCTTGGAAGGAGTATTTCATTTTCGCTCTACAAAAAATTAGCGATGGATTTGAAAATTTGTTAATAAGATATAGTGGTTCAGCAGATCAAACTTTAATTTATGAATTACAAGAACTTAAAAATTTTACTGAAACTGTAATAGACTCTTTTTATAGTATTGATTCACAGTATATGAAGGAAACCTACCCTGATGAGGTAAGGTCTAAGAGTATCCGCTCAATAAGTAGCGGTAGCACAGAAAAAAAAATAAGCAGAGTACACAAAGTGTCATAAAATAGGACACAT
>NZ_JAUBPO010000029.1:0-20340 GCF_036700785.1 Microcoleus sp. S28C3
TTCGTAATTCATATTATTAAGCTCATTTTTTCTTTTATTTTACCTAGAACGATCGCACTTTCGCAAGAGGTCTAATGTCTTGTAAATCTTTATTAGCAGATATCGTTGTGCTGTAAAAACCGATTTATTTTAAGGGCGGTCAATAATACATGGTTGTTATAACCCTGCCAAATTTTATTTAAAAAAATATTTTTAAAAGTGGTGAATCGGAATTTCGATTGCCAATGTCGCCCCTTGAGCGGGTACCGAAAGACAACGGATTTGCCCGCGGTGGTTGTCCACTACAATAGCATAGCTAATCGATAACCCCAAACCCTTTCCTTGACCCACTTCCTTCGTTGTAAAAAATGGCTCAAATATGCGTTGTTGAATATCTTCAGTTATGCCGGGCCCATTATCAGTAATATCAATACCCACTTTTAAGTCGGAGAGTAACTTCGTGCAAATAGTAATAGTAGGGATGGGGCTGTTATCATCTGCCTCTTTTGCCCAACTTTTTTGTGATTGTAACGCATCAATAGCATTAGTCAGGATGTTCATAAAAACCTGATTCATTTGCCCCGCATAGCATTCTATCTTGGGCAGAGCCTCATACTCTTTTACCACTTTAATTATCGTTTGCTCTGCTTCATCTTTTAGCCGATGTTGCAAAATCATCAGTGTACTTTCAAGCCCTTCATGGATATCCACCGCTTTCAACTCAGCTTCATCTAATCGGGAAAAATTCCGCAGCGAGTGCACTATTTCTCCGATTCGGTCAGCTCCTATCCTCATAGAAGCAATTAGCTTCGGCAAGTCATTCCTGAGAAAAGTGAAATCGATCGCCTCCAGTTGTTCCTGGATAGCTGCTGTGGGATTGGGGAAATCTTCTACGTAGAGTTGCACCAGCCTCAGCAAATCTTCAGTGTACTCCCTTACGGGCGAGAGGTTCCCTTTAATGAAGCTAATCGGATTGTTAATTTCGTGAGCTACCCCCGCTACAACATTCCCTAAACTTGACATTTTCTCGCTTTGGATGAGTTGAGCTTGCGTATGTTGTAACTGTTGTAGAGTCAGCTCTAATTGTTGGGATTTCTCCCGTTCTTTAGCTTCTGACTCCTGCAATCGCGCATTTTGCTCGTGCAGTTGTTTTTGCAAACGCTGAAGAGTTAGTTGATTTTCGACACGAGCTAAAACTTCTTCTAAATGAAATGGCTTGGTGATGTAGTCTACTCCTCCAACAGCAAATGCTGTGACTTTATCTAACACTTGATCTAGGGCGCTCAGAAAAATCACTGGAATACCCGAAGTTCTACAATCCGCTTTTAGGTGTTGGCAAACTTCATAGCCGTTCATCTGGGGCATAGTGATGTCGAGCAAAATCAAATCTGGTGGGGTAGAACGCGCTGCTTTTAATGCCATTTCCCCGTTTATTACGCCCCGAACTTTATATCCTGTGTCGCTTAGCATAGTGGATAAAAGACGCAGGTTGTCTGGGGTATCGTCAACCACTAAAAGATTGGCAAAATGAGATTCTAATTGCTGGCTGTTCATGGAATGATTTCTTCAGTTAAGTTAGTGATTTTATCAAACCGAAAGTTGTTAGCCCAATCAGCGATCGTCTCTGCTAAAGAAGTATGGGATTCGCGGATGGCGGCAACCAAACTTAAAATCACCTCTGCATCAGCATCGATAGCTGCTTGATGTAACTGTATCACCCAATCTCCAGGCATTGCCGCCAAAGTTGTCATCAAAATTTCAGTTTTTTCCACTGCTTTTAAACTCAAGTCTTGACTCCCAAACTGAGATAATGTAAAGTTCGGTAAATCTTCATAGAGATACTGTACCCCTAAATGTTCAGCCATTTTGGCAAAAATAACTTCTTCTCGGAAAGGCTTGCTGACAAAATCATCACAGCCTGATGATAAAACAATGGCTCGCTCTTCCTCAAAAGCGCTAGCGGTCAACGCAACGATGGGGGTAGCCTCCTCTTGAATCTTGGCTTTAATTTGTCTGGTAGCCTCATACCCGTCCATCACAGGCATTTGCATATCCATCCAAATTAGGTGGGGTTTCCAAGTTTCCCAGATTCTAATAGCTTCTTGACCATTTACTGCTTGGCGCACCTCCAATCCAAGCGGTTCGAGAAGATGAACCAGTAGTAAACGGCTCTCCCATTTATCATCAACCACCAAGATGCGATATGAGGGTTGGTTGGGTTCTAAACCAATTACCCGCTTTCTTGATTGTCGAGGTTGAACTTCAGCCATCTCAGGGGAGCTAATTTGGATATCAAAACTAAAAATTGTTCCTCGATTCAAGGTACTGCGGACGGTAATGTCTCCTCCCATCAGTTGTACGAATTGTCTGCTGATGGGTAAACCCAAGCCAGTTCCTTCTTGAGATTTCCGACCCGCGTCAGTTTGTACAAAAGCCTCAAATAAAGAATCTACCTCAGTAGGAGCAATGCCGTGGCCGGTGTCTTCGACTTCAAACGTAATAGTCCGTGGTTCGTTGTCTGTTGGGGACTTTTGTTTCGCACTAATTGCTGCAACCCGAAGAGTCACACTTCCCTGCGTAGTAAACTTTATCGCATTTCCTAGCAGATTAATCAAGACTTGACGCAATTTACTTTCGTCAGTCTTTACATACTGAGGAATGTTGGAATTGATATGCAAATTGAGTTGTAAACCTTTAGAATCAGCTTTTAGTTTGAGCATTTCTTCTAGAGAGGTTAGCAAGTGATACAGGTCAAAGCTAGTAGGATTTAAGGTAATCCGACCTGCCTCGATTTTGGACATTTCCAGCACGTCATTAATCAGTGCCAGCAAATGCTCTCCAGAGCGACTAATGATGCCGATCTGTTCCTGCTGTATGTGAGAAAGGGATACGTCTCGGGCCAGCACTTGGGTAAAGCCCAGAATTGCATTGAGGGGAGTTCGCAGTTCGTGACTCATATTTGACAAAAATTCGCTTTTAGCCTTGTTAGCCGCATCTGCCACTTCTTTGGCTTGTTGTAAGGCTTCCTCTGCTTTTTTGCTTTCCGTAATATCGCTTGCTGTGCCAGTTACTCCTAGAACATTTCCCTCAGAATCCCGTACTACAATTCCATTAGCCCGGAGATTGATAGGTCTGCTATCTTTAGCTAATTGTAGAGTTTCATACTTAAAAAATGACTCTCCGTTCAGCGTGCGCTGAATTATATCGTTATCTTTCACAAACTGTTCAGGGGACTTAAAATCGCTGAATTTTCGTCCTATCATTTCTTCAGGGCAGTAACCAAAAATCTGTTGAACGGCAGCGTTGACGAAGGTATAACGCCCTTCAGCATCAACTGACCAAATCATATCCTGCGATGTTTCAACTAAGTCGCGATATTTACCCTCGCTTTCTTTGAGCGCTTCTTCTACCTTTTGGCGATCGGTGATGTCGTTAGTGACTAAGAGAATACACGCTTCTCCACCCAGCTCAATAATATCTGCTGATACCAGCATCTTCCTCACCTCGCCTGAAGAAGTACGACAATCAAATTCCTCATTGCGAAGCACTCCTGATTCTTGCAATAGCTCTCTGTATCTGCCACATTCTTCTAAATTAACCCAAAGATTCAACTCAATAGGTGTAAAACCAATTACCTGTTCGCGAGAGTAACTAAAAGTGCTGAGGAAACTGTCGTTGACTTCGATGTAGCGTCCATCTGCAAACCTGGCGATCGCGATCGGGTTAGGACTGGAACGAAAGGCTTTAGAAAACTTTTCCTCAGACTGGCCCAAGGCTCTTTCTGTCTGCATTCTGACAGCGATTTCCTGTTGCAATTCTTGAGTTCTTTCTATAACCTTACGTTCCAGCGTTCGCGAGTATTCCCCTAGTTGGTCATAGAGTTGGGCATTTTTCAGGGAAATTGCCGCTAGGGAACACAACAGTCTCACCACTGACAAACAGTTGGGAGTAAACGCGCTTGTAGTTAAATTGTTTTCTAGGTAAACAATGCCGATCAATTTACCTTGCCCTTGAATGGTAGTACACAAAATAGACTTAGGTTGATGCAATTTTATGTAAGAATCATTGAAAAATTTTTCAGCTATACGCGCATCGGCTATAACGACATCTTGTTTAGTTCTAGCAACATAATTAATTACTGAAGGTGGAACTAATGAACTGTTTTCAACCGGGACTGCTTGATGCACAAATACTTGAGCTGACTCAATCGTCCCGGCTGCTTCTATCCACAGCTCACTGCCTCTATCTAAGATGAGGAAGCCCGAAGTTGCCCCGGCATTTTCTAAGACAATTTTCAGTAATTTTTCTAGTAAGTTATCGAGAACAATCTCCCCAGCAAGCACTTGCGAGGCTTTCATTACTGTCGCAAAATCTAGTATACTTGTATCTGTCATTGTGGTTAAATCGATCGGTTGGGTGCTATTTATAGATACGGTCTCTCGCTTGGGAACCCTTTGAAGTAACTGCGGATATGTTTCTTCTAGGTGTCGAACCTTGGCTACTGCACCCCAGCGAGCATAACAGTAATATGCCTCCTGCATATAGGCTGCGGCAACTTTTTCTTGGCGCCAGTCAAGGTAGAACTTGGCAGCTAATTCGTTGGCTAACGCTTCTTCTTGGAGATATTCGTTTTCTTTGGCTCCTGCGATCGCGCGATCGTAAAAATCCATCGCCTCAGCTTTATTACCCAAAACTCGATGCTTTTCTGCTTCAACCAAATACCACTTATGCAAATGATTCATTGGAGCATTTTGCGCCCACTGTTGCAGAGTAGTTTGATGGGTTTCTACAGAGGCGAGAATTTCCGCTTGTTCAATTTCTGACTGGGTGGGGAAGAGCGCCAGGTGCGTCAGAGCTACATAGAAATGGAAAATGGGAACAACAATCACTCCTGATACTGCCATAAAATACTGTTCGGCTTGCGCAATGTGGTCTAGGGCCGCCGGATAATTGCCAAACAAGTAGGCAAGGAGCAGTTTGTAGATGTAAGCAAAAGCGCTCAACGAAAGTTCGTTGTCCTGATGATGCTTAGGAAGCATCACCGTTTCATCGTAGGCATCGCCGATTAAGCAATTCGGTTGACTTACAGTTTCCCTCAAGTTGCGCACTATCTGCAGCATCATCCCTAAATAAACTCGGGCAGAATTTTGCTTTGCCTGCACCATGACTGCGCTATAAGCTGCTATTTCGGTTTCTAAAGTGTCTAGTTCTACTCCACTGAAAAAGTTGGCGTAAAAGTGATTGATTATGCTGTAGCCAGCGTGGACAAAATCACCAGTTTCCATGCCTGCTAGATAGCCATCTTTCAGCGTCGGTATCGTTGCTCTGAGAGCTTCCTTGTGATGCTGAATATAGAACCCAAACATAGCCAGAATTATGCACTTGAATTCCCTCACATTGAAGCGCTCAATCAATGAGAATGCCAATTTACCCAAAGCGTAGCCTGTTTCAACTTCTCCCAAAAAGGCACACAGCACCATGCCGTGAATCGCATATCCCACAATTGATGCGGGTGTATTTCCACAGGAGAGCGATAAACTTACCATCGTGGAACTCAGTAGGGGCAGTAAACCTGGTCTTCCCTGGATAATGGGTGCAAATAATATTGCTAACAGTTGCATGGCAGCAGTCGCCTTGGCATCGCTCATCACCGGCAACTCGGCTAGTTCTTCAATCCGTTTGCCCTGAAGTTGGGTGGCTAGGGTTTGTAGCGCTTTGCCAATTAATGCTTCGTCAGCTTCGGTGGGCAGTTCCACCCCTAATTGTCCGAGTGCATCTCTGGCTAATGCAATGGCTGCTAATGCCTTGCTCTGAGCTATCTGTGCGGCAATCTGAATTTCGTAAATTTTAACTTTGTCTAACATCGACTGAGCAGATTGCAATACCAGTCCTGCAATCTGCTCCATTCCGTCAAAGTCACCATTCAAAGAGGCAGCTTCGGCGGCTGCAACATAGAGGTTCAGAGTCAATTCATACTGACTTTGCCAACAATTTACCTCTAGTAGCCCCATCCCCGTTTGCAGATAAACTCTTGCCGCACTGTATGCGGTAGAACTTCTTGCCTTGCGTCCGGCTGCTAAGTTTAGTTGAGCTAAGGCAAGGCGATCGTTCGGTTGAGTAATTAACTCAATTCCTCGATTCAAATGCCCGACAATATTAAACAGTTTTTCCTCTTGCTCTATTGCTGAGCAATTTTGCTGAAGTAATTGTCCGACTTTGAGATGGGTTGCTTTTTTCTTTGAATCGGGAATTAGCGAATATGCGGCTTGCTGGACGCGATCGTGCAGGAATTTATAATTTGCATTAGCTGCAGCTTGGTTAAGAGTAGCGATATTGTCACTTTGGGTGAAGAATTTATAGACTTCGGTGGTGGGGATGAGCAAGCCTTCTTGTAACGCTTTCCACAAATCAGCCGCCGTTTCTTCGGATGACTTTTCTGAAACTATCGCCAAAGTAGCTAAATCAAACTGCGCTCCAATACAAGCCGCCAACTTCAGTACAGCCTGAGTTGCGATCGGTAGCTTCTGCAATTGCAGTGCCATAAACTCCACCACATCATCGGTGATAGCTAAAGCTCTGACTCGAGCAATATCGCACTGCCAATACCGTATATTCCCATCAAAGGTAATCAACCCATCGTCATGTAATGCCTTGAGAAACTTGGTGGCAAAGAAGGGATTACCCTGAGTTTTTTTATACACCAATTCTGTCAATGGTTGAGCAATAGGCAAATCGCAATTCAGCGTATCTGCCACCAATTGATTCATATCCGCTAAACTCAACGGTTGTAGCGTAATATTATTAACCGTCGCCCCAGACTTAACAATCTCATCCACCGTTAAGATAAACGGGTGAACGGGCGACACTTCATTATCCCGATAAGCACCCAACACCAATAAATGCCCCGTATCCTCTATCAACAGTTGTAATAACTTCAAAGATGCGCCATCCGCCCACTGCAAATCGTCCAAAAACATCACTAAAGGATGTTCTTCTATGGTAAACACTTGCACAAATTTTTGCATTAGCATATTGAAGCGATTCTGTGCCGCACTTCCCGAGAGTTCTGGTGCAGGAGTTTGACAGCCAATGATTCGTTCTAACTCAGGAATCACCTCAATCAGCACTTGCCCGTTGTCTCCAACTACTGACAGAATCCTGGTTTTCCATGTTTGCAGTTGGGTATCCGATTCTGATAGCAATTGCCCCATCAAATCTCGAAAAGCTTGCACAAAAGCCGAAAAGGGAATGTTGCGCTGAAATTGATCGTATTTGCCCTTAATAAAATAACCGCGCTGACGAACAATCGGCTTATGAACTTCATTCACTACTGCCGTTTTGCCAATGCCAGAAAAACCTGCCACTAGCTTCATTTCGGTGCTGCCCGCACTGACTCGTTCAAAGGCTGCTAATAAATTATCAACTTCAGTTTCTCTGCCGTAGAGCTTTTCGGGTATGAGGAAACGGTCTGTAATATCCCGCGTTCCTAATGCAAACGTCTCAATGTTACCCGTTTTTTGTAATTGAGCCAGACAAATCTCTAAATCGTGCTTCAGTCCTAATGCAGTTTGATAGCGGTGTTCGGCATTCTTCGCCATCAGCTTACTGACAATTTGGGACAAAACTAGGGGAACTTTTGGATTGATTTGATGTACCAAAATCGGCTGTTTGGCTAGATGACAATGCACTAACTCCATTGGGTCGTCAGACGCAAAGGGTAACTGTCTTGTCAACAATTCATAGAAGGTTACCCCGAGAGAATAAAAGTCACTGCGATAGTCAATGCCTCGATTCATTCTTCCTGTCTGTTCTGGAGAGATATAGGCTAATGTTCCTTCGAGGAGGTTGGGATTCTGGATCTCTTGGGTTTCACGGGGAAGCAGGGAAGAAATACTGAAGTCAATGAGCTTAATTTGTTGGCTATCTGGATGAATCAGGAGATTGGCGGGTTTGATATCTTTATGAATAACTCGGTTTTGGTAGAGATAGTGGAGAATCTCTGCTAGTTGCAAAGCCTTGTTGAGAAAGTTTTCTAAAGATCCAGATTTATCGGGTTGGTTTTGATCGGTTGCTGCCTTGAGATAAGTAGACAGAGAGACTCCTCCAAAGTCCTCCATTATCAAAGCATAGGCGTTTTTGTACGGTGCTAAATCAAA
The DNA here is from genome assembly GCF_036700785.1 of Microcoleus sp. S28C3. Lineage (NCBI taxonomy): Bacteria > Bacillati > Cyanobacteriota > Cyanophyceae > Oscillatoriales > Microcoleaceae > Microcoleus > Microcoleus sp. S28C3. The sequence goes on from NZ_JAUBPO010000029.1 coordinate 8,136, forward strand.
GGGTTTAACAATACTGGGGAGGTTGAGATTTTTGGCAATGGTATATTGGTTGCGAAAATGCACCAATTCGCTGAAGCTGGGGTATTCGTTCCGCAGCAGTTTGATGACGACTGGAGTGCGATCGCTCTCCCGAACAACCCGATAGACTAGAGTGCGAGATCCTGCATAGAGTTGTTCTATTATGCGATACCCCGGCAGGTCAGTAATTGCATCCATTTTCCAGTCCTCTAAAAATTGGGATTACTACATTTATAGTTTACCTACCAAACCAGGAAAATTCCTAATGTGCCTGAAATTGTCAGTCCGCGTTCTGTACAAACAATTTTAAATGTCTGTTTTTTTTGCTTTCCTGAATAATACTTTTTTGGTTTTTGATAGTCTGTAGCTATTTCACATGGATGTTCATAGCTGTCTACTATTAATTCAAATTTACTCAATATTTTTTCTAGCCCTAGACAGTTATTTTTATTGCTTATTACTTATTTTAATAAACTCGCTGGCAACCATTCTAGCAAAACATCTAACCAAGGATGAAAGATGTCATTGGCTGTTGTTTCACTTACGTCAAATTGTACTCCTAATATTTGAAGTATTGGCAATTGGTGTAAGTTTACTAAAGTTAATAGGATTTCCTTGGCAACTGTTAACTTACGAGGTTTCTCGCCTCCGGTTTTAATAATTTTAGTTTTTTTGTGTTCTATTTATGCTTGTTTTTGAGCGTCCCAACCCTCAAAGTGAATAAATAAACTTATCAGTTGCTCCTAGTTAATACCTAGCAAATTTTGAGTTTCCGATGGATGATTATCAATATATTTATGAAGCTGACTCATGTCTTTTTTATCGGTAAAATTCTCTTTTATAATGTCTGCCATCCTGCAACCAATTTTTTATTTCGGAGATGTCTATCGATCGCATTGGCTAGCGTGGCATCAAGAGTCTCTGAATTTCTGGCAACTTCCGAACGAATAATCCCTGTGATTTTTGACTCCTGACAACTCAATTCGTGATCGATCCGGGGAGTAAGATCGCACTCTTGAACACAACGGGATGGTTACACCTATTTAGCAACAGTCTCGTTTGGCAAAAATTTCGTATCTTTAGTTTTTTTTATAGCTTCCAATAGTTTGGAAACTTTTTAAGTCGTAGCCTGAAACCCTAGATTTACGGCTAAGCAGATGGATTGCCGAATCGCCCTGAAACCCTTATTCTACAGTTGCCAATCACACACAATCCGAAGTATTGATATGAATAATTGACAATAGCCTGCGAGAGCTTGCTGCATAGCCTTTATAGGCTAGCAAATAAAAATGTGTGTAGTGGGGGCCGTCGGTTCAAACCGCGGCGCTTTGCTCGACAAAACCCGCCTAATTAAGCGGGTTTTGTCGTTTTTGTAAATATTTTCACTCTTTGGCAATGATTAAACAATCACTCTCCACTTTAGACAGCATATCTGGAAAAGCTGATGTGTAGTTGCCATCTTTGTCTACAATCCTGCGGAGTGTATATCCGCTGTCAGGAGGTCTGCCGAAAAACGAGTTTGTCCGATGCCAGATATCTCCATTCGGAGTATTCGGATCTCGATCGATCAAAAAATCTACCAGCCACTCCGGCACAGACAATCCAAACACTATCGGCGTAATGTGCCCGTGCTGCAAAGTTGCATCCGAGAATCGGAACAAGTAGCTGAAGCGAGAAAATTTAACTAAATAAATTAACATCCGTCCCGCCATTGATGAATAAAATGTCCAGATAACAGGGTCAAAAACGCGCAGCAATAACGTCCGTTTGTCAGCATTCCAGTCTGAACTGTACATCGTCAGACAATCGTCTGGTAAAACATTCCCGTCCATAAAAAAGATACCTTGCAGGACTTCGGGTAACTCCGCTGGATGTTCTACTTTCATCCAATTCGCGATGTCTTTTAGTTGCTTTTCTTCGATTAACATGGTATTATCTATCCTCAAAATAGTTGTGTTTTGGTTTCCTATTAGATACCCCCTTGATTTCTTAGTCGCTCGATCGATAGTTTGGATAGGATCGGTTTCAACCGCCGAGTCTGATAGCAGTTTTCAATCGGATGAAATACAGTTTGAGACACCGCGAGTGCCTAAGTCCCTACCCAATATCTACGATCGAGCTTTTGGATTAATTACCGCCGCAAGTTAGGCTCAGAGGCTCGGCGCACTTTGCCTACCGTACTCACGACATCCACCAGCATCTTGAGTGCGATGTCTTTACCGGGGCAAATCCGTCCCGCGCTGCGATCGCCCACCGAATGAAATCCCATATGAAAAGGGCAGAGATTCTCCCGCTTAGCGTTGAATTCGTATACCGTAGAACCCCAGAAACTCTCGTCTAGCAGCCCCAGGCTGAGCGGTATCAGTACCTTGGTTCCGGCAGGGAAAGTGCGCTCTTTGCCCGCTACCGTTGCGGTGAAAGGCTCTGTCGCGACTCGGTGGGTGGCGCTGACGGGGGCCCAGAGGCGGGCGCATTCCAGGAGGAAGATCTCGATCGACTGGCGATCGTCCAAATCGAGCCGATCCCAAAAATCAGTCGGGTTAATTTCGGCCGTCTGCTGTCCTTTATAGGCGGGGAGAGGGCGATATCCCATTGCCGTGTAGCCTAGGTGCAGGGGGCCTTGCAGTCCCGCTATCCCCATAATTGATGTCATCAGCTTTGCCAATTCCCGCTTAGTCATGCCATTGTTTTCCGAGCTCTCCTCGAAGTCGGCTAAAGCTGGGGAATTTTCATAGATAGTCGCTGCACGCTCGATTAGAGCGGACAAATCCCCGTGTCCAAAGAGGTTCAGGCTTTGCAGCAGGTTGCCGATGACGGCAAAGTAGTGCAGCGGGCTTTGGCGAGTGTAATGCAATTCGGTGAGGAGTTCGATCGACTCTGAATCGTCTGGATTAATCCCAAAGATGACGTAGTGCAGGTATCGGACTAAAAATCCCATCCAACCGCGCTTGACATCGGTAAAAAACGCTCCCCCCGCACCGTGCGACATCTCGGCATAATCTGCGGCTAGCCGATCGAGCAACCTTCTGCTGATTTCGTCCCCCTGGCGATCCGTTGTCGCACTGTTGAACAGATATTTCTGCATACAGCTTCGGAATGCTGCGTGGTTGCTGCTATCTTCAGTTTCGCGATCGGACAAAGACAGTAGAAAAAGGTTTCTGCCGCCGACATCTTGGTTGGGCGCGCGATCTGGATCGAGTACAGAAGTACCAAGCCGCCATCCGCGCGCCTGGGGGGATGTGAGTGCTTTTTCTAGGGTGTCAAACTCTCCCATCACGACTTGCCCCGCGCAGCAAAAGTTGGCTCCGAAAGCCAGCCGTTTTACTTGCAAATAGGTGGGTTCGTTGGCAATCAAACCCTCAATCAGGGCGATCGGCGGTAGCATCGTTTTGCTGAGACTTTCTTGCGGGTTTTGCAAAGCCCAAACCTGAAACTCGTTCAGGGCCGGGTTCATCAGCGATGAGAAAATAGTATCTAAATTTAGGTTCATCATAATTCCTCCGAGAATCCTTCGCCATAACGCGCTTCGCATTTAGCAGCAAGAGGGTATTGAGCGGCAATTGAGCGGGATTGAATACCCGCTTCATTGCCCAAATCAGTAAGTATAACTATAGCCATTTTTCTTTGTGCACGTAGTGGCAATATAGAGATAGTTTTACTGAATATGTCTGCGCCCAATTCTAGCCTTTTTCCGGAGATTGAGTGGAATTTTTAACGATTGCTGGTAAGTAGATATACTTTCTGCATCTAAAGTATTAGCCCCAATCTCTGAGAGCCGCACATGAACCGTAGTTATGTGCGACTACTTGCTATTAAATTTAGCCCAAATCGGCGACATTAATTAGAGTGGAGGATACCCCATTGAGAGCAGCTAAAATTTCTCCGTTGACTGAGGAACGGATGAAAGTTGTACTGTTTTCTTGAGTAAAAGACATTTGGGAGAAAGTAAGATTGTTGCCTAGAGAAAGCAAATCTTTACCATCTTCAAAATCCAAGATAATATCGATACCTGAATTGGGAGAGAGCAAGAAGCGATCGCTCCCATTCCCTCCGATCAAAGTGTCATCTCCATCTTCTCCGAATAAGAAGTCGTCGCCGTTACCCCCAATAATAGTATCATTTCCCTTGCCTCCGCGCAAAGTATCATTGCTAGTGCTGCCATCTAGCAGATCGTCGCCTCGGTTTCCAAAGATAATATCGCCACCATCGCTACCTGTAATGGTATCAATTCCCTTGCCGCCGTAAAGGGTATCGTCGTCAAAACCGCCATTGATTAAGTCATTACCTTGATTGGCATTAATCCAGTCATTGCCGTTAAAACCAAATATCAAATCATTTCCCTTTTTGCCACTTAAAACGTCATCGCTACTGTCGCCGCCTAGAGTATTGTCACCATCAGTACCGATTTTTTGATTGGGGGAATTGTTGACTAATTCTATGCCGCTATCTGGGAAAGGTTCGGCAGCAGTGGGAGCAATAGTTAGCGTTGTTTGCTTTGTTGTACCTGCAATTTCGTCAGTAATCATGCCAAAGTTGAACACCACTTTTTCGGCGTTCTCAGAGATATTGTCAGCCTTGACAGTGACAGCAATATTCTGAGTCAGGGTGCTAGTACCTGCAATGAATGTGAGAGTAGTAGGTGCAAAAGTGTAGTCTGAATTTTGAATAGCTGTACTGCTGGGGTTAATTTCGATCGGGACTGTAATATCGACAGCAGGAGTAGCATTGAGAGTTACGGGTACATTAACTTCCGTATCGGTGCTTTCTTCAATTGCGCTATAGTTTGCTGCACCGAAATTTGCCGTCAGATTCAGCAGAACCGAGACTTGATCAGAGTATAAGTTTGTCGTAACTAAGTCTGTCTTCCCGTCAGTGTCAAAGTCTCCAACAGCAAGGGCATAGGGACCTTTTCCTGCCCCAAAGTTAGTGGCAGCACCAAAACTGCCTGTACCATTTCCTAACAGGATCGATACATTGTTAGATTCATTGTTTGCTACGGCTAAGTCTGACTTGTTATCGCTGTTAAAGTCTCCGACTGTAACAGACTGTGGCTTTGTCCCCGCATTAAAGTTAGTAGGATCTCCAAAACTGCCTGTTCCTGTCTCCAACAGGATCGATACGTTGTTAGATCCGTTGTTTGCTACGGCTAAGTCTGACTTGTTATCACCGTTAAAGTCTCCGACTGTAACAGACTGTGGCCTTGTACCCGCATTAAAGTTAGTAGGATCTCCAAAACTGCCTGTTCCTGTCCCCAACAGGATCGATACGTTGTTAGATCCGTTGTTTGCCGTAGCTAGGTCTAGCTTACCATCAGCATTAAAGTCTCCTGTGATGACAGAATACGGATTTGTTTTTGTCCCCGTATTAAACTTAGTAGCAGTCCCAAAGCTACCTGTACCCGTTCCCAACATGATCGAAACGTCGCTAAAGAAGCCATTTGTCGCAGCTATATCTGCCTTCCCGTCCCCGTTAAAGTCACCCACAGCAACAGAAGACCAACCATTTGGCCCTAGACCAAAACTGGTGGCGGGTCCAAAGCTACCTGTGCCATTTCCCAACAGGATGGCTACCTGGTGAGGCACCTTTGAGTCGCCATAAGGTACAGCTATATCCTGGTTGCCGTCACTGTCAAAGTCTCCCAAGATAAGGGGGTAGGGGAATGACCCGACATAAAAGTGGGTGGCAGTCCCAAAACTGCCAGCGCCATTTCCCAACAGGATGGAGATGCTTGCAGAGGACGCGTTGGATGTGGCGAGCCGGTTTGCCGTCTTTGTTAAAGTCTCCGACAACAACGGAATTGGGATTTCTGCTGACAAGAAAGTTGGTTGCGGTACTGAAAGTAGACATGATTCATTTACCTCTTAATTGACAGCAGTAATCTTTGATATTTCGAGTTGTGAAACTGATGCAAAAGGTCGATAGATATTGAACTGGACGTAATTTCCCAAAAAACCGTTTTTTTTACTGAACCTGCGGGTGAGTGCGAAGTATTGCTGTAAAAACAAAACCGGTTTCTGGCTACCCGTGCGGTCAGGACTTTTTAACTGAAATCGGCGATGCTAATTTGGTTAGCACTCACCCCATTGAGAGTAGCTAAAATTTCGCCAGTTGCAGTCAAGCGGATTAAATTTGCACTGCTGTTTTGGGTAATTGAAAGTTGCGAAAAAGCAATACCAGTGTCGAGTATTAGCAAATCTTTGCCATCTTCAAAATCGGTAATAGTATCAGCCCCAGAATTGGCAGCAAGCAGGAATCGATCGCTCCCATTTCCTCCTGTCAAACTATCATTTCCCAAACCGCCATCCAACAAATCATCACCGTTACCTCCAAGCAAAGTATCATTACCCTTGCCACCATAGAGACTGTCATTCCCTTTGCTACCTTCGAGACAATCATTTCCTAAATCGCCGTACATCTGATCGTTGCCATCAAAACCGCTGAGGCTATCATTTCCCTGTTTACCGCTGATGGTATCGTTGCTGCGATCGCCTGCAAGGAAATCGTCACCATCAGTACCGATAATTGGTGTTGGCGTAACTGCCTCTGCGATCGTGCCGAATTTAGCAAGCCAAATATCATTACCGCCGGCATTGGGACCTCCCAAAGCACCCTTAGTTTCTCCGGTCACATAGACATTGCCAGCGCGATCGAGTTCTAAGTTTAAGGGAGAATCAGATTCCGCAGTCCCGAATTGCTGGAGCCACAACCGATTGCCATTACTGTCGTACTTAGTTGCCCAAATATCTCGATCGCCTGCATTAGGACTTCCCAAAGCGCCTTTGGTTTCTCCCGTCAGGTAGAGATTGCCAGCGCTATTCACTACTAAGTCTGAGGGAGAATCATCTTCACGACTCCCGAATTGCTGGAGCCACAACCGATTGCCATTGCTGTCGTACTTAGCTGCCCAAATATCTTGACTGCCGACATTGGAACCTCCCAAAGTACCCTTGGTTTTTCCTGTCAAGTAGAGATTGCCAGCGTTATCCACCACTAAGTCTGAGGGAGAATCATCTTCACGACTCCCGAATTGCTTCAGCCACAATCGATTGCCATTGTTGTCATACTTAGTTGCCCAAATATCTTGACTGCCTACATTGGGGCCTCCTAAAGAGCCGTAGGTTGTTCCCGTCAGGTAGAGATTACCAGCGCTATCCACTGCCAAGTCTGAGGGTAATGTTGTTCTACTGTAGTCAGAGCCAGGAGGAGCAGTCCCCAATTGCTGGAGCCACAACTGATTGCCATTGCTGTCGTATTTAGTTGCCCAGGTGTCAATATAGGTGTAAGAATTCAATGAATATCTTTGTAACAACGAGGAATCGTTTGCGCCCATCAGGTAGACATTGCCACTGCTGTCAACCTTCATGCCATAGGGGAATGCCTTGCCGTTGCCAGACTCGACACCCTTTAACCACAACTGGTTGCCACTGCCGTCATACTTAGCTACCCAAGGTATTTTCGGACCTCCACCCCACCCAAAAAATGTATAGTCATCAGATCCTGTTGTTCCTGTCAGGTAGACATTGCCAGCATTATCCACTGCTAGGGATGAGGGATCCTCATCATAGCCTTTGAAATCGAAGTTCTTGAGCCACAACTGGTTGCCGGTGCTGTCATACTTAGCCACCCAAGCGTCGTATTCGTTAAAAGGCCCCGGTGAAGCGGTAGCAGTGGTTCCTGTCAGGTAGACATTGCCAGCACTATCTACTGTCACTTCCCTCGAAGAATGATTCCCTAACTGTTTGAGCCACAACTGATGGCCACTGCTGTCATATTTGGTTACCCAGGTATTGCTATTTGGATTTGTGCCACCTAAAGAGCCGTAGGCATTTCCTATCAGATAGAGATTGCCTGCACCGTCAAGTGCTGTGCCTTGGAGGTAATCGGCACTGGGTGTGCCGAATTGTTTGAGCCATTCAAAGTTAGGCGTCGATTGTGTCATAGTTGGTGTAGTTTCAGGGATTTTACCCGTGCAACAGCCGGGTAATGGGTAATTCCAATCCGGGTTAGATATCCTACCTATTACCAGACATTAGATTGAGCCAAAGTTTGCTGCACCGATCGCACTTGCCGTCACCCCATTGAGAGCAGCTAAAATTTCTCCGGTTGCTGACAAACGGATGAAAGTTGCACTGTTTTCTTGAGTAATTGACAGTTGGGAGAAAGTAAGATTGTTGCCTAGAGAAAGCAAATCTTTTCCGTCTTCAAAATCCAAGATAATATCGATACCCGAATTGCTAGAGAGGAAGAAGCGATCGCTCCCATTCCCTCCGATCAAAGTGTCATCTCCCTCTTCACCGAATAGGAAGTCGTCGCCATCACCCCCAATAATAGTATCATTTCCCTTGCCTCCGCGCAAAGTATCATTGCCAGTGCTACCATCTAGCACATCGTCGCCTCGGTTGCCAAAGATAATATCGCCACCATCGCTACCTGTAATGGTATCAATTCCCTTGCCGCCGTAAAGGGTATCGTCGTCAAAACCGCCATTGATTAAGTCATTGCCTTGATTGGCATTAATCCAGTCATTGCCGTTAAAACCAAATATCAAATCATTTCCCTTTTTGCCACTTAAAACGTCATCGCTGCTGTCGCCGCCTAGAGTATCGTCGCCATCAGTACCGATTTTTTGATTGGGGGAATTGTTGACTAATTCTATGCCGCTGTCTGGGAAAGGTTCGGCAGCAGTGAAGTCACTGTCTATATTCTGGCGAATTGTCGGATTATTGACGCTTGCAGATTGAATTTGTGCGTCTAAGGATGTGCCTGTATTTTCTGCGATCGCCTCCTGAATTGTCTTATTTCCGGCTGCGACTTGCTGCAAGTCTTTAGCGACTTCACCTTGTTCTACCTGTTGAACTTCGGCTATTTTAGTAGCTGCTTCTGAAAGCGGGAGGTTGCTAGATGCGATCGCCCGTACCCGCTGATTCCCCTCTGCAATAATTTTAGCAACTTCCGGTGCAATATCGGACGCTTTTTGTGCTTGCAGTTGAGTCGCAGCAGACTGAACGATGGTTTGTAACTGTGCGGGATTGGTTAAATCGACAGCCCCGGATTGAATTTGATTGGCAATAGTGGAAATAATGCGATCGGCAATATCGGTTTTAGAGTTAGCTGAAATCCCGCCGATTAAAATTGTCGTCTGAACAACAACGTTTTGTACCTGAATATGTGCTGCATAAACCGCCAAACCGTTAGGATCGTTTTGAGTAATTGCCTGTAGCGGATCATAGCCAGTCAAATCAATTGTTGACGGTACTCCAAATGCTGCCTTAACTTTAGTCTCTGCTTCATTAGGATTGATACCTTGTGCCACCATCTTCTGCATCAGAGTAGTTAAAGGCGTCACAACAGTAGCATCGGGTGTCGCTGTTAGCGCTGTTTGCTGCGGCAAATAAGTAGCGGTACTAATACCGTCTGCAACGACAAGTCTACCTTCATCCGATTCGAGTTCGCCACTGTTATTTTTGTCGAAATCCGGGAGAGATACATCTAAGTTAAAGCTGCCATCGGCATTACTAATTGTGAACGGTTCGTTTTCATCTTTTACTCCATTAAAGTTGCCATCGAAGAAGACTGTCGCCCCGGTCATGTAACTGTTAATTGCTTTGCCCCGAGTGCTAGAACTCGGTCCCAAACTAAAGCTAGCTAACTCAAATGTGGCAATGTTATTATCGTAGACTGTTTTGTAATCTATATCGCAAGGATAAGGTACAGTAACCCCTAAGATATCTTTCTCACAAAATTTCACTGAAATTAACTTAACTGTAGCACCCAAGAAAGCATTAACTTGTCCTGTTACATCAAACAGTTCCCAGGGTTTGCTGATGCGGGAAGCGATTTCTGATGCTCGGATTTTGCCGTCACCGCCTTGTTTGGGCTGGAATTCTCCAATATCTATCAGATCGATGCCGACTTTTCCTTGAATTCCACCCTTGACATCACCCTTGGCAATTTTCGCATCTATCCCAGCACCCACCGCAATACTAGCGTCAAGACTGAGTTCGTCAACATCTGGCCCTGTACCGTCAGCATTTTCGCGATCGCTCACATAAAATCCATCCAAAACTTTGCTAGCAGAACCCGCAGCAAAATTAGAGTTTTTCCACTGGTTTAATCCGTAGGTATCGTACCCAAATCCTAGACGAGCTGAAGCACCAAACTTGCCTTCAACTAAACCATAGATCGGCCCCCAGATCGGAAAATCTTTCTGAATATTAAAGTCAAACCCCAGTTTCGGCATCTGATAGGTGAATAGCGGAACATCCGGTTTACCTATCAGCAATTGAATCGCGGTTTGCGGTTTGGTCAAGAGTGGCATATCAAAGCCATCAATATCTTGTAAATCATTTAAAAATTCCTTGACTTTGCCACTTGTTTGGAAATTAATTTGTTGTTTAACGATTTGTTTCTTAATTTCCGGCAAAATAAACGGCAAAGAAAATTGCTCAAAAAATCTCTGGAAATTATTCTTAGAAACCGGGGAAGCATTTTTAAGATCAGCACTGGGATCGGAAACATCTATATTCCCCAGAGTGTAGGAACCCAAGTCAATTTTATCAGAATAGTTTGCTATTTGGTTTGCCAGAGCAACAACTTTATCAACCTTAACAACAGCATCTAAAAAGCCAGTATCGATATCGCGACCAGAGATTTTTGCTGCCAGTTCTAGTACACTGACTTTGCCATCCCCATTTTTATCAAATGGTTCAGCTAGACCTAGTTTAGACAGTAACTTGGTGTCCGCCTTCAGAAAGTCAATAACTGGTCGAAATGGTTGAATGACATCGGAAATTTTACCGACAATTGGTTTGGCAAAATTATTGACAAATGTCCCCACATCTAGTTGCATATTGTTAAATGCAACTGCGGGTTTTTGCGACCCGGTTAATTGACCGTTAGCGTAATTAATCAGCGGCCAATTGACTGCCAAATCAAAGTCAAAAGATGGAAAAGCAGCATCGCCGTCGATGCTAGTTTTGCCGTGCAAGCCGAGATTGGCATTACTTGTTAAGCTAGATTGAAATAAGTCTTCTAACTGATAAGTGCCGTCTAACTCAGACAAAGTTAAACGATTGCCATCATCAGTACCGCCTAGATTATCTAAGTCATTCAACTTGACTTCAAAGTTGGCATCTAGTTGAGTTGGGTTTTCGGGATCGTCGGTGAATTCAGCTTGTAAAAAAGCAAGGTTGGCTTGAGCTTTAAATTTCTCAGGAAGTGCTAACTTAAAGTTAGCGTTTAATTTGGTATTGTCCGTATCGATGTAGCAGCCAAAATCTTTGTTGTAACCGACGCCAATAGATAATTCATAGTCAAATCCCGATTTTTGAGGTGTCTTGAAAAGACTAGCAACTGGCGAAATCAAACTCTGAGAAGGAACGATCGCACTAGAACGAGAGCCATTACTACTATCTATAACAGGTGCTAATGCGGCTGAATTACTGATAGTGGAATTGAGGCTTGATGCTTCTAAATCATTAGATAAATTGGCAAAGCGAGAGAGATTTGTAGTCGGTGAGAATGCGACAACTTGATTCGATAGCTTCGGAGGGTTTTCGACTTTCAATCCGAGTGCTGGCAGCCCTAAGTCTTTAGCAAAAGTAATATTATCTAATTGATATTTTTTGCCAATTTTAATGATTAAATTACTGTCATTTGGATTTAAACTACTTTCGACTTTAACATCGAATGTTGACCCAACAGCCTCACGAATGCTATTTTCTAGCTGACTCGGTGTGAAATCGGTTGCATTTTTTACGGTATTGACTAGACTATTTTTGAAATTGCTAATAAAATTCGGAGAAATGTCGCTTAGTCCTCCTAAGATTGGCAGTTTGAAATCATTAAGTTGGTCGTTAACAATGTTTTCTAGTTTGTCTAATCCTTTTTCCAAACCGCACCAAAGGGTTTTGTTATCGCTATTGGTAACGGCGACATCTGCTGATGGCGTTGGCGTTGGCGCAGGAATTGGCGCTGGCGCAGGAGTGGGTGTCGGTATCGCAGGAGTTGGGGTTGGGGTTGCAGGAGTTGGGGTTGGGGTTGCAGGAGTTGGAGTTGGGGTTGCAGGAGTTGGAGTTAGGGTTGCAGGAGTTGGAGTTGGGGTTGGGGTTGCAGGAGTTGGAGTTAGGGTTGCAGGAGTTGGAGTTGGGGTTGGGGTTGCAGAAGTTGGGGTTGGGGTTGCAGGAGT
>NZ_JAUBPO010000029.1:20440-67842 GCF_036700785.1 Microcoleus sp. S28C3
TGGAGTTGGGGTTGCAGGAGTTGGAGTTGGGGTTGCAGGAGTTGGAGTTGGGGTTGCAGGAGTTGGAGTTGGGGTTGCAGGAGTTGGAGTTGGGGTTGGGGTTGCAGGAGTTGGGGTTGGTGTCGGCGTATTGTCGTTATCAGTAATGGCGACGCTAACAGGTGAAATTGTGATGCTGTTATAATTAACATCGCTACTGGTAGCAGTATGGTCGATCGCACCCGCATGATTTCCTTCAACTGCATTGTCGTCTACAGCAGCAACCGCAACAGTTTGAGCGACATTCCAATTAGTCGCGGTAAAAGTAAGGGCAGTAATTGGTTGAAGTTGACTGCCTGTAGCTAAGTTAATGGTAACAGGTGCTGTTGGTTGAGTATTTAACTGAACCCTGTAACTTCCGGTTGCGCCGCCTTCAGTCGCAATCGTGCTGGTAGGATTAATCGTAAGGCCAGGAGTTTCATTATCGCTGTTGCTGGCGCTGACATCATCGGGATTGAGATTGCTGTAATTAGTGTCGGTACTGACAGTCGCAGCAGTGACAATATTGTAAGTTTTACTGCCATCAGCGGCGCTGTCGTCAACACCTGTCACCGTTACCGTTTGCGGTTGATTCCAGTTAGCGGGAGTGAAACTTAAACTGTTGCTGGAAACTGTTGCTTCGGCGGGATTGGAACTGCTCAAACCAAGGCTAACATTAGCACTGGGTTGACTGTTAAGTTGAACGGTAAATGTAGCGCTGTCGCCTGCTTCTGTCGTCACTAATCCGCTAGCAGGATTGATGGTGACTCCGGCAGTGTCATCATTACCGATCGTAGTTGTAGCGGTAACAGCGGTAATAGTCGGAGTCGGGCCGGGCGCAACCGGATTTGACAGAGTAACAGTAATAGTTTCATCCGGTTCAATTATGGCATCGCCCAACACATCTAAAGTAATGGTTTTCGATGTCTCGCCCGCCGCAAAATTAACCGTACCAGTAATGCTAGTTACCCCAGAAGTGCCGCCGATATTGTTGTAATCGCTGCTGTTTGTAGCAGTTCCTCCAATTGCATAAGTTACACTGCTGGCAGTATCAATCCCGCCACTGCGAGTCACGGTAAAAGTAACGGGAGTAGTGCCGCTGTTGCCTTCGGCGATGCTGGCAGTACCGGCAGCAATGGCGTAATCTATAGCATCATTAGCCGCAATAGTTAGTGTTGTTTCTTTTGTTGTACCTGCAATCCCATCAGTAATCGTACCAAAGCTGAACACCGCTGTTTCGGCGTTCTCTGGGATATTGTCAGCTTTGACAGTGACAGCAACATTCTGAGTGAGGGTGTTGGTACCTGCACTGAATGTGAGAGTGGCAGGTGAAAAAGTGTAGTCTGAATCTGGGGTAGCTGTACTGCTGGGGTTAAGTGCGATCGGGATTGTAACATCGACAGCAGGAGTAGCATTAAGAGTTACGGGTACATTAACTACCGTATCGGTGCTTCCTTCGATTGCACTATAGTTAGCTGCACCGAAATTTGCCACCAGATTCAGTAGAACCGAGACGTTATTAGATTGGTTGTTTGCCGTAGCTAAGTCTGTCTTGCCGTCAGCGTTAAAGTCCCCCGCAGCAACGGAATACGGAGTTGTCCCCGCCCCAAAGTTAGTAGAAGTCCCAAAACTGCCCGTACCATTTCCCAACAGGATTGATACATTATTAGATCCGCTGTTTGCTACAGCTAAGTCTGACTTGTTATCGCTGTTAAAGTCTCCAACTGTAACAGAATAAGGACTTGTCCCCGCATTAAAGTTAGTAGGAGTCCCAAAGCTGCCAGTGCCTGTCCCCAACAGGATCGATACGTTGTTAGATCCACTGTTTGCTACAGCTAAGTCTGACTTGTTATCGCTGTTAAAGTCTCCAACTGTAACAGAATAGGGACTTGTCCCCGCACTAAAGTTAGTAACATCTCCAAAGCTGCCAGTGCCTGTCCCCAACAGGATCGATACGTTGTTAGATCCACTGTTTGCTACAGCTAAGTCTAGCTTACCATCAGCATTAAAGTCTCCCGTGACGACAGACTGCGGATTTGTCCCCACATTAAAATCACTTTTAAAAGTGTTAGTATAAGAACCCCCAAAACCACCTCCAACTGGTGGTATAAACGGCCCCGGATCGAAGTTAGCAGGAGCCTGAGTAAAGCTGCCTGCACCATTCCCAAACTGAATCGATACGTTATTGCCCTTTGCTATAACTAGGTCTAGCTTGCCGTCAGCATCAAAATCTCCCGTGACGACAGACACTGGCTTTGTGTACTGATCACCAGATAATTGAGTAGGAGTCCCAAAGCTGCCAGTACCTGTGCCCAACAGGATGGTTGCCCGGTAAGTGGGAAACTCCCCTCCGCTGCCGCTAAGTGGCAGTGTAACTATATCCAGGTTACCGTCGCCGTTAAAGTCCCCTAATGCCAGAGCTCCGGGAGAGTTAGCATTAAAGTTGGTGGCAGTGCCAAAGCCACCTGTACCATTCCCCAACAGAATGGAGATGTTGCCAGAGTTGCCGTTCGATGTGGCGATATCTGGCTTACCGTCTTTGTTAAAGTCTCCGACAACAACGGAATTGGGGTTTGTGCCGACAGGAAAGTTGGTTGCGGTACTGAAAGTAGACATGATTAATTTACCTATTAGTTAACAACAGTAATCTTTGATGTTTCGAGTTGTGAAACTGATGCAAATCGCACCTAAGCTGGCCTCAGTATCCCGACGATCGCAAGTACAGTCAAGCTGCCTCCCACAGCAATTGTCAATATATTCCATACCGAAAATCGACTGTTAGGATTGTGGTTGGGTGCTGCTAAACAGTTCAGTTCATTCACAATCTCTTGAACTGGAAGCAAAACTATTACAGAGAAAAAACTCACTAGCAAGTATGGTTTTGGGAGTCGGGCACACAGCGCAAGCCCAAACCAAGCAAGAGTTAGCAAGAATGGACTAAAGTCGGCATCAATACCGCGCAATTTAGCCCTATTTCTAATTTTTGTAATCAATGAATAACAAAAAATACCGTTGAAAACAGCTCTCCAAAATGGGCTAATGTTGCTTCCAGTTGCGGCTTTGAATAGCTGCCAGTTTTTGTAAAACCAAAAAATTTGATAGAGTCCGAAGGTTACTAGGGACATCACGAACAACTTAAGCCGAGAAACAGGAAAAAAGATGGGTTGTGAGTTTTCGTTCATATCAAAAACCTCATGGATGGATACACTACTACTCGATCGGGACTTAGGCACGGGTGGTCAGAAACCGGGTTTGTTACGATCAAACTTCGTTACAGCCCTTGAACCGGGCAGAAAACCCGGTTTATTTGGTACTTATGCACAATTCCTATTGCTATTAGATTGAGCCAAAATTTGCGACACCGATCGCACTTGCCGTCACCCCATTCAGAGATGCTAAAATCTCTTCGGTTGCTGACAAGCGGATGAATGTTGAACTGTTTTCTTGAGTAATTGACAATTGCGAGAAAGTCAGACCATTACCCAAAACTAACAAGTCTTTACCAACTTCAAAGTCAGTAATAGTATCAGTACCGGAATTGGTAGATAGCAAGAATTTATCTACCCCATTCCCTCCCGTCAAACTATCACTTCCCAAACCGCCATTCAGCAAATCGTCACCGCGATTGCCAAACAAGATATCATCACCGCTACCGCCTAGCAAAGTATCGTTACCTTTGCCGCCGAAAACAGTGTCATTCCCAACCGCACCGTCTAGCGAATCATTGCCCCTCAGACCCAGCAAAACATTATTTGGACTGTCGCCAGTCAGGGTATCATCGCCATTTGTACCAAGAATTCTATCGGGGGAATTGCTGCCCAAATCTGCGTCGCCGGTGACAACAGGAGTTGCAATCCCAGCAGGTAATATCACAGCTTGAATTTTGGTATCTAAAGCAGCACCAGTATTCTCAGTAACTACTTGGGAAATTGTCTTAGTTCCCGCACCAACTTCTTTGAAGTCTTGAGTAGTTGGGCCCAAAGTTACTTGTTGGACGCGGGCTACTGATTCAGGAATTGATGTTCCTGTTGGGTTGGAGACAGCAGAATCAATGCGCTGATTTCCTGTTGCCATTACAGTCGCAGCTTGCGAAGTAATTGAGGTGACTTTTTGACTGTTGAAATTGGGGTCAATCTGCTGGACTTTCGCGGCAGCTTGCTGAATTATTGTTTCTAAAGCGGCTGCGTTACTGAGGTTTAAAACCGTGCCCGATTGAATTTGACTCGTAATTGAACTGACAACAGCCTTGACAATTTCGTTAGTAGCTGCACTGGAAGCACCGTCAATCAAAGCAGCAGTTTGAGTGATGACGTTTTGAACTTTTACCATTGCTGCCAAAGTTGCGACGCCGCCCGGTTCGGTGTCGTTGGTGGCTGCGATCGGATCGAAATCTGCGATCGGAACATCAGCAGGAATGGCAAGAGCAGATTTGATGAGAGATTCTGCCCGATCGCTCTCAATTCCCTTATCTATCAAGTCCACCATCAGAGTAGTTAACAGCGTGACCACAGTAGCGTCAGCAGGTGCGGTAACAGGCGTTTCTAAAGGCAAACCCGTAGCAGTATCAATTCCGCCAAAAGCCACTAAATTGCCTTCATTTGAGTCAATTTCCCCATTTTGATTTTTGTCGAAAGTCTCAAAGGGAAAATCGAGATTAAATACACCGTTACCGTCAGTATTAGTTGATGGTTCATTAGCATCGAAAGCACCATTTTTATTGGCATCCAAAAATACCTGAGCACCTGCAATGTAATTATCAATTACCCAGCGACCGTTAACTTTCGTTATCTTGAATATCTGAGAACTGCTAGCACCGGCAGGGTCAGTGGCGGTTAACTTCACCTTAAAGGGTGTTACAAAACGTGTTCGGGGAGTGACAATAAGTTTGATGGTGTTCTGGTTAGAGTCGAAATCGAATATCAGCCCACTACTGTTGGGAGTGCTGTTTAAAGGACTGCCATCCTCTAGAGTTAATTGGTAGGAGATTAAGTCGCCATCCGGATCGGTGTAGACATTTTGAATGTCTTGATTAAACTCCTTATAGTAATAGGCTAAATGAATCTTCTCTTGTGGCGGACGGTTCTGAACAACACCTCCTCCAGCAATAGCTTCACCCAAAGCCAGCACATCGACGCGCTTGAAATTAAGACCGGTATGCTTAACGTTATCCTTTTCATCGTCGCCGTCGTTGATAGTGACACCGGTTTGTTTCAAAAGTTTGGCGAACTCGGTTGGTGTCAGTCGGCGGCCTAATTCTTGCTGTGCTAACTGTTGGGCTAATGCTGCAATGCCACTAATGTGGGCTGTAGCTTGACTAGCCCCGTGATAGGTGCTTCTCTCGTTTATATCGCCATCTTTGCCAGCCCCGGTGATGGGTGCTCCTGGTGCAAAAACTGTGGTTAATGTGCCGTTACGCTGAGAAAAAGGAGCAATGCGATCGGCAGCAGTGGTATTTGCTGTTACCAATTTCCCAGTCTCACCAGGCTTATTCGCAAAATATTCTCCCAAAGAGAAAGAACCAATGTCGGAATTATATACCGCGCCAACCGACAGCGAATTCGGATCTGCTGAAGGGTAGTTTACACCTGGAGGCTTATCCTGATACGGGAAGTAACGGTTGCCTGATGAAGAGACAACAATTATATTCTTTGCCGCTAATGCTGCCAGTTCATCTCCAATACCGTAGAGTGAAGTTTGACTGGTGGGGAAATTTTCACCGCTGCCGAATGCCATACAAACGCTGGCAATGTTGTAAGCATCTGCATTTTGCAATACCCACTGCAAGGCTTGTTCAACATACGGAAACTTATTAATTTCGTCTGAACTACCAGCAGGTATAGTATCCTTTCTGATTTTGAGACCGATAATATTAGCCCCAGGTGCCATCCCTGTATACGTTGGGTCTTGGGAAGCAATAATGCTGGCAATGTTCGATCCGTGTCCGTCTTTGTCGCTAGCATCCGCGTCGCCGTCGGCAAAATCGTAGTTATAAACGATGCGATCGCTGATGCCGTTTGAGTCGCTGTCAGGGCCAAAGAATGGGTGGTTTAAGTTGATGCCAGTCTCTAATACCGCTACAGAGAAACCACTGCCGTCAATACCGGAAAAACGCGGAGTGGCGCGGAATTTGTCCAGATTTATTTGCGCACTGGATACACTAGCAGGTTTCTCATGAAATGGGTCGTTGCCGCTGCCGTCAAAACCACCAGAAAAGTCTGCTGGGAGGAAGTTATTAACGAAACTTGAAGCATTAGTATTACCACCAATACCACTAAACAACACTGAGTCGAGGAAATTGCTATCAATCAGGGAAGTGGATAGATTGTTAGTGAGTAGATTGTTGTTGATGCCGCGCAAAATGCGGCTGCTAGGTGAATTTGACTGCGGATTTGTGACGGCAGGGCCTTCATATCCTGTAGTGGTGACACCTGCAAGACGAGGTACAGCCGAAAAATTCAAATTGTATGGAGTCTGAGCGCTATTAACTGAAGAAACTCGAATGCTGTAAGTCCCGTGTTCCAAAATGCGGTTAATTAATTTTGAGCCAGCACCCGAACTTTGTGCAGTTGAGATGACATTTTGATTGCTGTCAAGCAATTCAAGATTAATATCTCCCGTAAATCCGCTGACTGACAAGTTGAAGTCATTGCTAGCACCGATCGTGAATTTGTAGTAATCGGGATCGTTACTACTGACTGAATCACTGTAGTTTCTGAGATCGGAACTTACATTTAGTACGCGGGCTGTAGCTGATGTGTTTTCAGCTAAGTCTTGTGCTGGGATATTGCTGTCATTATCGTTATTGGTGACAGCGACATCGGACGCATTTAATCCGTTAAATCTGTTATCCGTACTGACAGCAGGGCTAGTAACAATGGTGTAAGCTTTATCACCGTCAATAGCAAAGTCGTCAACGCCTGTTACCGTTAATGTTTGCGGCTGATTCCAATTAGTAGAGTTGAATGTAAGCGATTGCGGGTAAACAGTTCCTTCTGCTGTATTGGAACTTGCTAAATCTATTTTGACATCGCCAGTAGGTGGGAGGTTTAAGCTGTTTAGTTGAACGTTAAATGTTGCGGTTTGGCCTGATTCTGTCGTGATTAATCCACTTACAGGATTAACGGTAATTCCAGCAGGTGTTGGGGTTGGGGTTGGTGTTGGAGGTGTTGGAGGTGTTGGAGGTATTGGAGGTGTTGGGGTTGGAGGTGTTGGAGTTGGAGGTGTTGGAGTTGGAGGTGTTGGTGTTGGAGGTGTTGGAGTTGGAGGTGTTGGGGTTGGAGGTGTTGGAGTTGGAGGTGTTGGAGTTGGGGTTGGAGGTGTTGGAGTTGGGGTTGGAGGTGTTGGAGTTGGGGTTGGAGGTGTTGGAGGTGTTGGAGGTGTTGGAGGTGTTGGGGTTGGAGGTGTTGGAGTTGGAGGTGTTGGAGTTGGAGGTGTTGGGGTTGGCGTTGGGGCAGTGTCGTTATCAGTAATGGCGACATTAACAGGGGAAATTGTGATGCTGTTATATTTAACATCGGTACTGGTAGAAGTATGCCCGATCGCCCCCGCATGATTTCCTTCCACAACCGCATCGTCTGTAGCCGTTACTGTCACGGGTTTGGCAACATTCCAGTCAGTAGCGTCGAAGGTAATTGCACCGATCGCATTTATTTGATTTCCCGCATCAAAACTGATAGTAACTGGTGCAGTTGGCTGCGAATTTAACTTGAGTGTATAGCTGCCTATGGCACCGCCTTCTGTAGCAGTTGTGCTCTCCGGTGAAATACTCACACCCGTCGTGTCGTTGTCAGCAATCGTGGCAGTCACAGGAGAAATCGTCAGGTTGTTATAATTAGTATCTGTACTGACAGAGGTGTGAGAGATCGTGCCGCTGCGGGTTCCTTGGGCTATGCTGTCATCGATCACCGTAACAGTGACATTTTGCGCCACATTCCAATTATTCGGCGTGAAAGTGATAGGTGCGATCGCATTAATTTGACTGCCCGTGTCAAAATTAATCGTGACGTTTGCAGTAGGTGCGGTAGTCAGAAGTAGGCCGTAGCTATCGGTTGCACCGCCTTCAGCAATAGCTGTCTCGCCTTCTGATTGGACAATAGAAATACCGGGACTATCGTTATCTGTAATTGATGCCGTCACATTGGGAATGACTTTCGCGTTATAATTGGCATCGGTACTCGTAACTGTGTGAGAAATCGTGCCGCTGTGGGTTCCTTGTGCTACATTGTCGTCGATCGCACTGACAGTGACAGTTTTCTCAACATTCCAGTTAGTGCTGTCAAAAGTAATAGGTGTGGCGATCGGATTAAGTTGATCGCCAGTATTGAAACTGATAGTAACCGGTGCCGTCGGTTGCGAAGTTAGCTTGACTTTGTAACTGCCAGTTGCACCGCCTTCTGTAGCAGTTATGTTCGTAGGTGCAATGCTGAAACCTGCCGTGTCATTATCGGTAATGGCGACGCTAACAGCCGGAATTGTGATGCTGTTATAGTTAGTATCGGTACTGGTAGCAGTATGGGCGATCGCACCTGCATGATTTCCTTCAACTGCATTGTCATCCACAGCAGCCACCGCCACAGTTTGAGCGACATTCCAATTAGTAGCGGTAAAAGTAACTGCGGTAATTGGTTGAATTTGACTGCCTGTAGCCAAGTTAATCGTAACAGGTGCAGTCGGTTGAGTATTTAATTTAACGCTATAACTTCCCGTTGCACCACCTTCCTTCGCACTCGTGTTAGTAGGAGTAATGGTAACGCCTGCGGTGTCGTTATCGGTAATATTAGCATTGACGGTATTGCCAGCAGTGCCATTGACGGTAAAACTTGCAGTAGTCCCGTTATAATTAGTATCGGTACTGATAGCAGTGTGAGCGATCGGGCCGCTGTGCGGCGAAGTTTCTGCTAGGCTATCATTAACTGCACTGACTGTCACCGTTTGCGGTAAAAACCAGTTAGTTGGAGTAAAACTAATGCCAGCAATAGGTTGAATTTGAGTGCCGGTATTGAGTGCGATCGCCACATTTGCAGTAGGCTGATTAGTCAACACCACTGTATAAGTATCCGTCGTGCCGCTTTCTGCTACAGTAGTGCTGCCGCCCGACTCAACAATCTTCACCTGCGGCCCGCCAGGAATGATTTTAGTAATAAAAGCATCAGAAACACCTCCCGCATTCGCCGCTTGCAAAGGAGTTGCTGTTGGGAAGTTAGTAGAAGCAGTACCTCCCGCTACATAAACTGCACCAGAAGCATCCACCGCAATACCACCACCGAAGTCGTTCCCGCTGCCGCCAAGATAAGTAGAATCAACTAAGGCAGAACCAGATGAATCGATTTTCGTAATAAAAGCATCTTGCCCGCCACCGCTGATACTTTGAATCGCATTCTTAGTCGGGAAATTAGTCGAAGTAGTGTTTCCCGTCACATAAGCATTACCCGCACTGTCTACAGTAATGCGATCGCCATTCTCCTCTCCGCTGCCGCCCAAATAAGTTGAATAAGCCAAAGAGTTATTAGCACTTATCTTGGTGACAAAAGCATCTTTAGCACCACCTCCATTAGCTGCTTGAATCGGATTAACTGTAGGAAAATCAGTTGAAGTGGTATTTCCTACAACATAGGCATTTCCAGCACTATCTACAGCGATATCAGCACCATAGTCATCGCCGCTGCCACCTAAATAAGTGGAATAAGCGCGCGCACCATTCGCGTCAAATTTACTGACAAAATTATCATAACCACCTGCAATGGCATTTTGAAAGCCTAAATTTGCCCCCGGGAAGTCAGTCGAATTGGTATTTCCGGTAGCCCAGACATTACCAGAATTGTCTAGTGCAATGGCTTTAGCATCATCGGTACCGCTACCGCCCAAGTAGGTAGAGTAAACTAAAGCACTGCCGGTGGGATTAACTTTAGCAAGAAACCCATCCAGTCCGCCTCCGTAATTAAACTGGGAGGCAGTGTCAGTGGTGGGAAAACCGCCGTATGTCGGCCCGACAACATAAGCATTACCGTTACTGTCTACTTTAATGCCGTTGCCGAGGCTACTCCCGCTACCGCCGAAAAAATTATCGCCGAAAAAGTTACTGCCTAAAAAAGTAGAATAAACTAACGAATTTCCAGCCGCATTGAGTTTAGTTACAGCAGCACTCGTAATATTTGCTGTAGGTTGAAAAGAACCCACTGTAGTTGGATAACCCTGATTGACTGGTCCGGTTAAATAAGCATTTCCTTGACTGTCTACGGCAATGTCAAAACCTTCATCATTGTTGGGACCGCCAATAAATGTAGAGTAAACTAAGGCAGTTCCTTCGGGGTTAATTTTGGTAACTAATATGTCACTTATTCCACCTACTAGCGTGGTTTGGTACGCACCGGGAGTAGTAGGAAAATTGTTAGAATGCGTAGTGCCAATAATGTAAGCCGCACCTGTGCTATCCACAGCGATGCGGCTGGCATTCTCATTGTCGCTGCCACCTAGGTAAGTGGAGTAAGCTAAAACCGGGTCAATAACTAGGGGTTGAGTGCGGTCAAAATCTCCCAAGCTAAAATTAACTTGACCGTTTCCTAATAAATTGTAAGCGGCGGGAACATTCACCCGCTCTCCGTTGATATCTTGATAAACTATCGGTGCGTTATCAATTAATTCGCCTAGCGGTGTCTCTAATATCAGTGCTCCATCGTCACGCAGCCTGATGTCGTTAACACCACTATAGTTGATATTAATTTGACTCGGATCGGCAAAAGGTGCAACTAGAAACTCGCTCTTAAGTTGTCCTTCTGTGCCTTTGAAAACGCGGTCAATTCCTTGATAGACGTTTTGATAAACAACCCCGTTAAAAGTAGGCACATTAGTCTGCCATTGACTAGAATCTTCGCCTAAAAGAAAGTTAGCAACTCCAGGCAATTGTTCCAGCCCGGAAATTGTGGGATTCGGGTTGCTGTTGGCTAAGCTGCTGCGGACAATTGAAGAATTTGTGGCTGGGTTGCCCGGTTCATTGGGTTGCTGGAAAGCGACGAAAGAAATTTCGTTTGGAGTAAAAAAGATGCTGTGACCGGCACCTTTCACCTGGAATTTCACATTAGGGTCAGTTTGTCCAGCATTTGCAATAAAACTTAAGGGAATTTGACCGTAAGATGCCTGTTGATTTTGAGAATTCATAGCTGGTACCCCTGGTTTATGTTATGCCAGAAAGTCTACTAAACTACGAGCTCGGCTGTATTGTAAATTCTTGCGGAAAATTTGCGAAAAATACAATTTTCTTGCGCAATTTCTCGGTTTTTGATTAAAAATTGTAACAACGCCTACGGGCTCGGTATAATATCTCATACAAAAGGACATAGCCTTGTTAAGGACACGGCAGTGCCGTGTCCCTACAAATGGGATAATAAATATTATATGTAGGGACACAACACGGCGTTGTGTCCTGTGGTTGCGGAACACGAGATTGTCAAGGAAAGGGCATTGCCGTGTCCCTACGAATGGATAATAAATATTATATGTAGGGACAGAAGACGGCGTTGTGTACTTTTGCTAATATTAAAGTCGATCGCGATATTTCTTAGGAGTCAAACCGACAATTTTGCAGAAAGTTTTACTAAAGTGACTTTGGTCGTGAAACCCGACTTGCTGCGAGATATAGGTTATTGATAAATCTTGCCTTTTTAACAACTGTTTAGCTTTTTCAATCCGGCACTGA
The DNA here is from genome assembly GCF_036700785.1 of Microcoleus sp. S28C3. Taxonomy (NCBI): domain Bacteria; kingdom Bacillati; phylum Cyanobacteriota; class Cyanophyceae; order Oscillatoriales; family Microcoleaceae; genus Microcoleus; species Microcoleus sp. S28C3. Next base: position 32,151 of record NZ_JAUBPO010000029.1, read on the forward strand.
ATCACGTACTGATGGGGCGTGACTCCAATTGATTGTTTAAACAAACGACCGAAATAATAAGGACTCATCTGCACTAAATTAGCAAGTTCAGTTAAGTGCAAATCTCTTTGTATGTAATCATTAATGTAATTAATAACTATTTGTAATTTGTGAGGGTCAAAACCGCCTTCAAAATCTCGCATCTTGGTCTTTTGTGCACAATAGCGGTGCAGTATATGAAGTGAAAGCGCGTTTTTCAGTGCATCGACATAAAGAGTACCGTTTAATCCACCTGATGCGAGTTCGGTTTTGAGGGCCCAACCAATTCCGATAATCAATGGATCGCGGATTTGCCAGTGCGGTATAATTTCAATCTGATTGGAATTTGTCGATTCGTAAACTGTATTGTCGAAGTCGGTAGGTTCAAGAGCGATCGCAATAAATTCATGGTCTTCGACTGCATAGGGGTGGTAATCAGTACCAGCAGCAGCGATAAAAATCTGTCCACTATGGCAGGGTTCGCTACCGTAGTGTTTCCCGTTCAGTTTGGCTCCCCCGATAGTTGAAGAGAGTATCATGCCAATGCTGTGCTGTTGCAGACAGTGTTCGGGGGATTCGCTTGGCGGCTGATGGTGATATTCGACATGAATTCCCTCCCAGTTGGCCCCGTGACTCGACAGGATTGCGGGATGGGGGAGAATCGATTTCATCGCGTCTGTCTGGGCAAAATCAAGAATTAATGCTTTCTCTGGGGACATAGCTTGCACCTGGGACAGTTGCTATTATTCTATAGGTCTAAAGTCCTTCAAGTTATACAAAAGATACTCACGGCTTACGCTACATACTCTCGGTCTGTTTGTCAAGATTTGGCAATAAAAATTAATGGAATTTGACCCTAGGGCGTTGGAGGGTCGATCAATAATCGGCACTTTCATACCAGCCGTTGCGCCTAAGCTGCTACGCATCTAAATTGTATTTTGGGCAGGCGGGACCCCCACCCCACAACAATTTGCTCGGATTTGATTGTCAAATTTAGATGCGCCTCAGCTTACAATTAATTACTGATAATTATTAACTTTTAGAAAGATCAATGTAAAATCCCCAATTCTAAAATCCCCAATTCTAAAATTCCCAATTCTTCAATCTAAAATCTAAAATCTAAAATCTAAAATCTAATGACGCCCGCTAAAGTCTTCCACCAGTACAAAAGCACTTTACAGAAAATCCGCAGGCGTCAAAATCAAGCAAACTTAAATCTTAGAAAAGACCCAGCGTGAAAGATTTGTCGATCGGGAAAATAGCACCAATACCCAACCATAGAGTTACCGCAGTTCCCAACAGGAAAACAGTAGTAGCAACAGGGCGGCGGAACGGATTTTGAAACTTGTTAACGCTTTCGATGAACGGAATCAAAATCAAGCCAAGGGGAACAGCAGCCATGCAAGCAATACCCAACAATTTGTTAGGCAAAACCCGCAGGAGTTGGAACACAGGCCACAAATACCATTCCGGCAGAATTTCCAGCGGAGTAGCAAAAGGATCAGCCGGTTCTCCAACCAAAGCCGGGTCGAGTACAGCCAAACCGACGCAAAGAGCAAACGTTCCCATGATTACTATAGGGAAAACGTAGAGCAAGTCATTAGGCCAAGCTGGTTCGCCGTAATAGTTGTGACCCATGCCCTTAGCGAGCTTAGCGCGGAGGTCTGGATCGCTCAAATCTGGTTTTTTGATAATAGACATAGTGAGAGTGTTCTCCTTTTAGTTTTACCCGGGCCTGGGATTCCGCTGTATTCGTTAGTCTGAATCAGCGGCGCGATCGCAGGAAGTATTGACCGTAAATAAATATCATGAGTGATGAATTCTGAATTTTCCACTCAAAATGCAGCGGGGGGCAAAAAAATACCGCCCCCACAACTCAAAACTTACAACGGGCCAGAGATACCTTGCTTGCGAATCATCAAGAAGTGAGCCAGCATGAATACTACAATCAGCCAAGGCAACACAAAAGTGTGCAAGCTGTAGTAGCGAGTCAAAGTGCCTTGACCGACGCTGACACCGCCACGCAGCAGTTCAACCATCAAAGAGCCGACAAACGGGATGGCTTCGGGGACGCCCGAAACGATTTTAACCGCCCAGTAACCAATTTGATCCCAAGGCAGCGAATAGCCGGTCACGCCGAAAGAAACAGTGATGACTGCCAAGATTACTCCTGTCACCCAGGTTAACTCGCGGGGCTTTTTGAAGCCGCCGGTCAGGTAAACCCGGAAGGTGTGCAAAATCATCATCAGTACCATCATGCTGGCAGACCAGCGGTGGATGGAGCGGATCAGCCAGCCGAAGTTGACTTCATTCATCAGGTATTGCACTGAAGAAAAAGCTTCTGCTACCGTAGGACGGTAATAGAAGGTCATGGCGAATCCGGTGGCAAACTGGATCAGAAAGCAAACCAGAGTAATTCCGCCCAAGCAGTAGAAAATATTGACGTGCGGGGGTACGTACTTCGTAGTGATGTCGTCGGCGAGCGCCTGAATTTCCAGGCGTTCCTCAAACCACTGGTAGGTTTTTGAGTCGGTGATTTGTTTAGAAAACATGGAGCCAGAATTCCTAAAAGAATATTGCTGTGGTTGAGGTTCAGGGCAGCAGCCACAAGGTTTTTTGTCGCCCCGCGCCGAGCAGCTTGCTTTTACTAGCAAATGCCTGAGGCTATTTTTTAAATTTGGAGCTGACGAAAGGAACTCTATTGTGCGATCGCCTGCAAGCCCTGGGAAACTAAGCGGTGGCTTGTCCCTACTCGCTGGCGTTGCCCGATCGAATTCCAGACTGTGATAAAAAATGTAACATAATTGCTGTGCAAATTTCACGCGAGCGATGCTTTTGCCGAGTCTCAAATACCATTTTCTGCAAGCTCAACATTCGCCCCAAGCTGGCATACAGCCAAGAGCCGAGCGGAGGACTAAAGTCCGAGCCGGCCAGCGGGTCGCTGGGGCGTTAATTTTAATATTAATGATAAAACTTCACTAATTTTGCGATTAAATGTTACATTTAACTAATTTTTTGTTGGCGGCGGAGGTTTGACGAATGCCGAATCCTTTGGGGATATTTAAATGCGCAAAAGCTTAAAAGCCTACAAACTTAAAATACAGGAGATGCAATACTTGCCTATCTTTTACAGAAAAATCATGCACAGACGAGTTTTCCAGATTGCTATTTTACTTTTCCTCCAAGTCGCCCTGGTTCTAGGCCCGTGGGCCGGGCCTGCGGCGGCTCTAACTCCAGAACAGCAGCTTTTGAGCGAAGCTTGGCGAATTGTCAATCGCTCTTATGTGGATGACAAATTCAACTCTAAAAACTGGTGGTCGATTCGCGAAAAAGCTGTCAAGCAACCGCTCAACGACAGACAGCAGACTTACACGGCTATTCAGGGGATGCTGGCGAATCTCGACGACCCCTTCACTCGACTGCTGAAACCCGAACAGTACCGCAGTTTGCAGGTCAACACTTCCGGAGAATTGACGGGAGTTGGGCTGCAAATTGCGATCGACCCCCAGACAAATACCCTAACAGTGGTGGCTCCTTTGGCCGGCTCACCGGCGGATAAAGCCGGCATCCAACCCCTCGATCGCATTCTGAAAATTGATGGCACTCCTACCTCAGAATTGAGCCTAGACGAAGCCGCAACTCGAATGCGCGGCCGCATCGGCACTCCCGTTACCTTGACCTTGGGGCGCGAGGGAAGGGATGCTGCTGAGGAAATTAAGCTAGTGCGCGATCGCATTGCTCTGAATCCGGTTTACGCCGAATTGCAGTCGGGGGCGGACAATTTACCGGTGGGCTACATTCGCCTCAGTCAATTCAGCGCTAACGCCACTGAGGAAGTCGCTCGCGCGATCGACAGCTTGGAAAAACAAGGAGCCGCCGCCTACATTCTCGACCTGCGAAACAACCCGGGCGGACTGTTGCAAGCAGGGATTGAAATTGCCCGCTTGTGGCTCGACTCTGGGACGATCGTCTACACGGTTAACCGACAAGGCATTCTCGGCAGTTTTGAAGCCTCAGGACAGGCCTTGACTGGCGATCCGCTGATTGTTTTGGTGAACAAGGGAAGTGCCAGTGCTAGCGAAATTTTGGCTGGTGCGCTGCAAGATAACGGCAGAGCTCAACTGGTCGGAGAAAAGACTTTTGGTAAAGGGCTGATTCAGTCGCTGTTTGATTTGTCTGACGGTTCCGGGTTAGCCGTGACAGTTGCTAAGTACGAGACGCCGAACCACACAGATATTAACAAACTGGGGATTTCGCCCGATCGGGTCGTGCCTTTGGAATCCATTGCGCGCGATCAAATCGGCACCGCAGCAGACTTGCAATATCAAGCTGCACTGCAACTACTGAAAGAAACAACCGTGCTGGCCAAGTCAGTATAAGCCGGAGTTTGAAGTTTTGAGCTTGCAGCATGGCGTCAATACACAGGTCTGAGTTTCGGTCGCAATGACAGACAAGAACGATCCTAAAAACTCTTTAACTCAAAAGTCATATCACGTCCGACAGATTCATCTGTCATTGTTCGCTGTACGAAGCAATGACATACAAGAATGATCCTATCGGACGCGATATCAAAACCCAAAACTCCCCTTCCCTTAAGGTTGCGGGGTTGATTCCTCGTCGGCTTCTAGTACCTCGGGTTCCTGCAAAATCACCGGACGCTGCTGGGGGTCAGCTTGATTGCTTTGCTCTTGCATCACAGTTTTAGCAAGACTGGGGTCAAAGTAGCGGTTAAACTCCGATCGCGATCGATCGACTCGCCCTTGGGTAAGATTGACTTCAGCTTGGATTTCGTGCAATTTTTCTTGCACGGCCCGGTAGTGAGGCCAAAGCTGAATAAAAGCAGAAGCGGCACAGACTGAAAGTACGATGTTGACTGATAACTTGACTCCTGTTTCGGCGCCGAGCGTTTGGTGAGGGTAGGAACGCTGGCGGCTGCTGCTGCGACGAGGAGCAACCCGAGGGGAGTTTTTTACAGGTCGCAGTGGAGTAACGGTGGGTTGAATCGCTTGCATAATTTTTTTTCAAATACCTGAGACTGAGGTTTTAGAGCTGAAAACAGAAAATTCTGAGCTTAACGCACACCCCCCCGGTTTGTCAGGGTGCTGACAGCCAAGATTTTTGAGACTGAGTAAACTACCCACCGCTAACCGCGGTTAGCCGTTAGCGGCGGCTTTCAACAGCCCTCAAGCTAAAGAATAGCTTGTTGCCTTCAAGTCGGTTTACAGACAACCCAAATAATTTAATCATCTTCGCACCATTCAAATCAGCATCGCCATGCCAGCCACAATGTCCGCCTTTAAAGCTTTTTCCGATCCGATAGGATTCACGCCAGCCGGATGGATGTGCAGACATCGATCGCAGGTTTGACTCGTGTAGCGGGGATTGATAGCGAACTTCAAGCCTAGCATCAATAGCTTTCTAATCAAGGAATTGTGGCAACTGATACAACGCCCAACTATTAGAACGTCTGCGTTCTGTTTTGGTGCGGGACATCTGATTAGTCCGCTCTCGGATTTTGGTCAAATCCTCAATGGCGACAATCGCATTACTCGCCCATGATTGCTGAATGATGAGACAAGATTGCATCAATCTTTGATGCAAGAAGGAAACCGCAGATGAACGCAGAGGCATTTCAAGATAGTTTGCGAATGCTTGTAAGAAGTCTGCAGATTTGGCTTAAACTTCAACTTGATTGCGGGCATCTGTAATTACGAACTCAACTTTTCAGCATGACTTTTGCAAGATGTCCACACCATATATTCGATCGGCGAAGAACGAGCGGAAAGCCCAAGGCTACCGACATGGGAGGAACGCGGTTGCGGTTTCAACGGCTGTCAAAATGCTAGAACTAATCGGCGACTAAGAATCACCAGGCGTAGCGTTGAAGTGTTTTATTAAGGAGCAACCCCTGATTTATGTCGGAGCGGCACGACATAAGCCTGGGCAAACAAGCAATGGTGGACACGCAGCTTACCAATAGAAGCGTTGTGATGGACTCGGAAAGCAAAACAAGATAAAAGTAAGCGCAATTGCAATACGAATCGTAATGGTAGTGGTTGTTGAGCGTGTAGAGGTGATTTGTCATCACCTGTAAGACTTAATTATGGTCTTATGAATTCCTTCCTATGGGAGGCATGGGGAGTTGTCAAATATGCCATTAATCGTCCCAATGATAGACTTAATTAGTGAGTCGTCGCCTACCCGTGGTCTGTTCTCACTCAGCTCAAAATCGACGAGCGGGGTGTGACTCCTCCTTCGTCACCCATTCCTCTATTAGCAACAAGCTTGCGCTGTGGCGGGGGCATTCAGGGGTGCGAGGTGACGCCTGAGGACAGAATTTCCCAATAAAAATGCCTGCCCTTGCAGTCTCGTCTTGGTGACAACAGACAATTTACTCCACTGAGGCAGCAATTGTCTGTAATGCCAGAGAGTTAACTACTAGGGCAGGCGATCGAGCGGTTCGCGGCTGGTGCCTGGAAACTACTTGTACAGTTCAGTTGCGAGCCGGAAAGCCATGATTCCGGGAATCAAAGCAATTACGAGCGCTACGTAGACTTGGGTATCTGTTAAAGACATATTGGGAAAACTCCTTTTCGCGGGCACGAGCTTTCACCAATTTCAGACAAATTGGCGCTTTTGGGAATCATTTGTTACAACTTGAAATAAATTTGGTGGGTTCGGCGAGGAGTGGGAGAGTGGAGAGTGTGGGTGTGGGGGAGTCGGAGATGGGGAAAGTGGGACAGTGGGAGAGTGGGAAAAATCCTGCTTCTTCCCTCTTCTTTGTGCCCTCTTACCTCAACATCCATCGGTTACATCAGTTACATCGGTTACACCCGAAGCAAACGAATCCGTTGCCCAACTTTACTTCGTTCCGACGATCGGAGTAGTGCAGAATTACCGCATTAGGTTAAGATTTAAGTGAAGGTGACACTAATTTTAGACAGAGCGGGTAATTTGCGCTGCGCTCGACCCTTGCCAATCTTAGGTGCCCAAAATAGTTAATGATAGATCAATTTCTCGACGCTTCACCCAATTTTGGAGTTGACGGCTTTTTATTATTGTTGGTTTTGGTGGCTTTGGAGGCTGTACTTTCGGCTGACAACGCGATCGCCCTGGCGTCTATTTCTAAAGGTTTGGAAGATGCCCAGGATCAGCAAAAAGCTCTCAACTTGGGTTTGATAATTGCTTTTGTACTGCGGATCTCACTAATTTTAACGGCTACTTGGGTGATCCAGTTCTGGCAGTTTGAACTGCTTGGTGCACTTTACCTGCTGTGGCTTGTTTTTCAACATTTTACTTCAGACACAGACTCCGAAGGAGAACATCATGGGCCCAGATTTGCGTCTGTGTGGCAAGCAATTCCCATGATTGCTTTTACGGATTTAGCGTTTTCTTTGGATAGCGTTACTACTGCGATCGCTGTTTCTGACGACACTTTTATCGTTGTAACAGGCGCTACTATTGGAATTATTGCCCTGCGATTCATGGCCGGATTGTTCATCCGCTGGCTGGATGAATTCGTTCACCTAGAAAGTGCTGGTTACATCACTGTTGGGTTCGTAGGAATGCGGTTGTTGGTGAAAGTAATTAATCCGGATTTAGTTCCTCCGCAATGGCTGCTAGTTTCCAGTATCGTCTTGATGTTTGTGTGGGGATTTTCTAAGCGCACTCCCGAGTCAGTCGAGATGGCCAAATCTCTAGAAATGGCTCTGAATCAGCCGGATTCAGAAGTTGCTGTGCGAGAATCGCAAGGACATAAGTCCGAAAATTAACATACTTGGATTTGAATAAAGTTAGCTTAAATCTGTCAAACCAACAAGATTGATGGCTGGTCAAAACGTGCAAAAGCCTTTCATCCCGGTGACTTTAGTCCGGGGATGAAAGGCTTTTATTTTGTAATATTGTTTTCTTCACTAGCCGATCGAACTTATGGGAGTAGAATTGGGCCTATGGGAAGGCAGTTATCAAAATCAGACTCAGCAATGGTTGCGCTGGTGGGATAGCGAGGGGAATTTGTTGCTGACGGGGTTGGTGGCATATTGGCGCTCGCAGGCGATCGATCCGGATCTGATTTGAGCCTTGGTGGTGGCTGTATTTTTTGAGGAGAGGGAAAGAGCCCGAACGATGGGAAGGAGTTGCAGGCGATCGCATTTCACCTGTCGGAAAAAAATGTAACCTTCCGGTTGAGCGGCTGCCAGAAAACTTCGCAATGCACCAGAAATCTGAGTCCATCCACTCCAACAGAGATGTGATACGTCAGTCACCTAAAAGTTCCTTAGGAATCAATACAGGATTACGGATCTTCCGAATTCTCTCAGAGCCGCCAAGACTAAGATTTTGTTCCGCTTTAATAACCCTAAGCTTCGCCGTTTTATGATGATATAGCCGAAACTTATCCTTTAACTCTTGATCGATCATAGTTGTTTGAAACTGGGCATCCTGGGACATCAACAACATTTCAGGTTTTATTTCAATATCATTAGCGCTAATAAAAGTGTACACAAGAACCTCAAATGTCAATGGTTTTTTATGGTCAAGATGGCTCTCATAGATAGCTACCTTATCACCAGTAATATGGCATTTAACTTTTTTATCCCGATCGCCCCACTTTTCAAAGTATTCTTTTTTAGCTAGCAGAAGATCATCTTGAACAGCGACACGGCAGGCTTCTAAAAATTCTTGATAAAGAGACTTTCCTTTAGCAGAAATCGCTGTTCGATAAGAAAAATCCGTTCGAGATCCATCTGTTCTTTCTATCCAAAAGCAACTTGTCGGCATATCTGTTCTATCTTTGTACAAACGTCTTACACCACATCCAATCTTTTTATCTGCTTCAGGATGGCGCTCCAGAAGAGCCAGTAACATATCGCGATCATCACCTGCTATGCTTTGACCATTTCGATAGCGCTCCAACATATTTTTGAAGTGTTCAATAGCATCTTTTTGGAATTTAAACTCTATTCCATTGAGAACAATTGGTTGCCTTGCCATTTAAACTCCATACCAGTTTTATATGACGTATAACTTAAATTATATCGCAGATGTGGTAGCATAGATCATAATAAGCGATATCTGCAAGACATAGGAGTTCAAAAAGTCCCTCCTTATCTTTCCTAACCTCAATTCTCGAATGTCGAATGTCTAGACGCGATAATTTACACTTCTCCCTACGTCGTACCCTCGAAAAAGACGGGTGGACAATTACAGACGATCCTTTAGTCTTAGTGTTAGAACAGACACTTTTGAAAGCCGACTTAGGAGCCGAAAAGTTTTTTACGGCGGAAAAAGAAGGGCATAAAATCGCTGTTGAAATCAAAGACTTCGATTCACCCTCAGTTATAAGCGAACTGGAAAAAACGATGGGACAGCTTCAGCTTTACCAATGGGCATTGGAAGGCCAAGAACCGGAGCGTCAGTTGTTTTTAGCCGTGAGCCAAGCGATCTACATTAAACACTTTCAAAAACCGATTTTTCAGTTAGCCGTCCAGCGAAATAAAATCAACTTATTAGTTTACGAACCAAATCAAGAGGTGATTCTCCAATGGATAACTCACTAAGCTATGCAGACATCCTCACAAAAACCCTGCAAGAGGCAACTCGCGCCCAACCGCGTTTACAGGCGATCCAGCTTTACCCCGTCTGTGATGTCGATTCTGGTCACTTTCTGATTCTGGCTACAGGCTGGGATAAACAGCGCTGGATTGACACGATTCTGTTTCATGCTCGTTTAGTCGATAATCAAGTTGTAATTGAAGAGGATAACTTCGAGGAAGGTCTAAGCCAAGCGCTGATTGCAGCGGGTATAAAAGCAGAGCATATCGTGACTAGCTCCTTCCCTGACAACAGTGATAGAGAGAAAACGTATCAGACAGTATAAGGAAGAAGGAAGAGGGAAGAAAGAAGAGGGGGAAACTGGGATATGGGAAGAGGGGGAGGATTTTTTTCCGATTAGCCATTAGCTATGGCTTAGGCTTACCGACAAAGAAAGCTAAGGGAGAATTCTCACCACAAGATAACCGAACTTTAGAACCAATGGGAAAAACATTTCCTGTGGTTGTGAGTGCATATAACTTTTCGCCCGAAGGTGTTTTTAAACAATAACGATTTTCTCTACCTAAAAATTGGCGATCGCAAATCACAACAGGCGAATCTTCATCTAAGTATAAACTCAAGTCTTCCTGCCGGATCATCAACTCTCCTTCAGTAGAAACATCACAGGGAACTTGTGAAGATGAATCTCGTTTAACAGCAAAACAACCTACTTCTGTTTCCCAAAAATCCTGCTTCAGCGATGCAGACACAAAATTAGCTTGCGTCACAAACTCAGCTACAAATCGAGATGCTGGTTCTTGATAAACTTCCTCTGGAGTGCCAAACTGTTCTACTTGACCTCGACGCATCACCGCTACCCAATCTGAAATCGAAAGTGCTTCTTCGCGATCGTGGGTGACAAATACACCAGAGGTTTCCGTTGCTTTGAGAATATCGCGGATTTCCTGACGCAATCTTAACCGTACTTGTACATCTAAATTACTCAACGGTTCATCTAGTAAAATAATCGCAGGTCTAGGGGCTAAAGCACGGGCCAGGGCTACTCGCTGTTGCTGACCCCCGGATAATTCATGGGGATAACGGTTTTCCAATCCTTCTAATCCCACCAACGCTAATGCTTCAGCGACGCCTTTCTGAATATTATGCTTTGACTCTTTTCCTTGATGCGTTAAGCCAAAAGCTACATTTTTCGCGACTGTCAAATGGGGGAAAAGTGCATAGTCTTGAAACACCATACCAATGTCTCGCTGTTCCGGCGGAACTGACATATTAACACTCGCTACAGTTTTTCCTGCTAAAGTGATCGTCCCTGCTTGTAGCTGTTCAAAACCAGCAATTAACCGCAGCAAAGTTGTTTTTCCACAACCCGATGGCCCCAACAACGCCAGTATATCTCCTTGATGTAATGTCAGGGTGACAGATGCTACCGCAGGTGATGCTGCTTGGGAATACTGTTTTGTTACACCATCTAAATGCAGAATTATAGGTCGAGCCATTATTGCTATAAATAATCAACAACTTACTATTCTACAATAAACCACTTTAGTGAGATAAATTGTTATAAAGACTTGACAAATATTTACACCTAATGATAAGGTGGCTAGCTAGACATTTTACTAGCGATGAAAAATTCCCAACAGTCACTACAAAAAACAGCAATCAGGACAATCGAATGGCGATCGACCTTACGCGGTCTATCCGCTAGTGGGTGGACAGTTGCAATTATCGCTTTAGCATTGCCGATCGCCATACCAGTTCTTAGTGTCTTATCCAGTATCTTTTTTGAAGCTAAAGATACATGGCAACATTTAACTGATACAGTTTTAACCCGTTATATTGTCAACTCTTTATTGTTAATGATCGGTGTCGGCTGTGGTGTTGTCGCGATTGGCGTAGGATGTGCGTGGCTAGTAACAATGTGTCGCTTTCGGGCCAGTCGCTTATTTGAATGGGCATTACTGTTACCCTTAGCGGCCCCAGCTTATGTGTTAGCTTATACTTATACAGACTTTTTAGAATTTTCAGGCCCAGTTCAAACTGCTTTGCGTTATATTTTTGGCTGGAGTTATGGAGACTATTGGTTTCCTAACGTGCGATCGCTCCCGGGAGCAATCTTAATGCTAATCTTAGTTTTATATCCCTACGTGTACCTATTAACACGAGTTGCATTTTTGGAGCAATCAACTTGTACCCTAGAAGCTAGTAGAATACTGGGGTGTAGTCCTTGGCGGAGTTTTATTACAGTTGCCTTACCAATGGCAAGACCCGCAATTGTTGCAGGTTTAGCACTGGCTTTGATGGAAACTCTCAACGATTATGGCACTGTTCAGTATTTTGGAGTTGATACATTCACCACAGGTATTTATCGGACTTGGTTTGGCATGGGAGAACGAATTGCAGCAAATCAATTAGCTGCCTTGCTATTATTATTTGTTCTGGCTTTAATCTTGCTAGAACGCTGGTCGCGCAGTCGGACTAAATATTATCAAGCTAGCAGTCGCTATCGCCAACTGCAAACTTATCAACTAAAAGGAATCCGGGAGATTTTAGCGGTAATTGCTTGTTTGATTCCGCTATTCTTCGGTTTTTTATTGCCAGCAGGTCTTTTAGTCAAGTTGACATTAGCGAATTGGCAAGTAACCTTAGATGAACGCTTTTGGATCTTTGCCCGTCATAGTTTAATTTTGGCAACACTGACAGCAATTTTAGCCGTAGTTATTGCCTTGATTATGGCTTATGGCTTACGGTTATATCCTAATTTAGGAGTGCAGTTAGGCACTAGAGTTGCGGCAATGGGCTATGCTGTACCTGGTTCTGTCATTGCAGTGGGGATTATGGTTCCCATTGGTAAAATTGACAATCTATTTGATAGTTGGATGCGTCAAAACTTGGGGATTTCTACAGGCTTGTTGTTAAGCGGTACGATCGCAGCTTTGGTATTTGCCTATATAGTTCGCTTCCTAGCTGTTTCTTTAAATGCTGTGGAGTCGAGTTTGAGCAAAATTAAGCCTAATTTAGATGATGCGGCGAGAAGTTTGGGTTATAGTCCGATGCAAACTTTAGTTACCGTTCATACACCAATGATGACGGGAGGTTTACTAACTGCCATGATGTTAGTATTCGTTGATGTAATGAAAGAGTTACCTGCTACTATAATTATTAGACCATTTAACTTTGATACTTTGGCTGTGCGAACTTATCAACTTGCCTCCGATGAGCGATTAGCTGAAGCTTCTGGCCCTGCACTCGCAATTGTTTTAGTGGGGATGTTACCGGTTATTTTATTAAGTTGGAAAATTGCGCGATCGCGCAAGTCTTCAACAGAGTTAACGGTTAACAGTTAACATTATCCCTTTACAAATCAAGATTATTAATAAAAATTCACCAATGTTTACTCGCACTACTGGCACAATCTCGTTCTTACTACTTACTACTTTGGTCACGTTTGGATGCCAAAAACAGGCGACCAGCCCCCTCGAAACATTACAAAAAACTAAGCAATGTCCAGAATGCGACCTGACTGGCGCTAAGTTAAGCAAGATAGATTTAACAAGCGCTAATCTCAATGGTGCTAAGTTGGAAGGTGCAGTCCTAGAAAATGTCAAACTTAATGAAGCCTTACTAGATAGCGTCAATCTCAAAGGTGCAAATTTAAAAGGTGCTTCTCTGGAAAAAGCAGGTTTATCTGCCGCCGATCTCACACAGGCTGATTTGAGTAATGCAAATCTTAAAGGGGCTTTTTTGCGAGGGGCAAAACTGAATAATGCCAATCTTAGTAATGCCGATTTAAGTGAAACTGACTTAAATAGTGCTGATTTGACAGGGGCAAACCTGAAAGGGGCAAACCTGAAAGGCGCTATAATGCCGGATGGTAAAATTAAAAATTAAAGTTGATGTGATTCGGCGGTTTCAACCGCCGAATCACAAAGAGTAGCTTCTTGTTCAAAAAGCCTCTATTTCCATCCTGCGCGATCGGCAATCTTTAAAGCGTCGGGGTTATTTTTCCCAAACACATCAGGGTTGAGAGGGTCAGATTTGAATGTACCAAAACTTGCAACTGCAGGATCGATCGCCACACCTGAAATCACAGGGTATTCGTAATTACCCCTAGCAAAAATTTGTTGCGCTTCGCGACTGGCTAGGTGTTCCAAGAATTTGGTCGCGCCTGCTTTGTTACGGGAGGTTTTGACTACACCGGCACCACAAATATTCACGTGGGTACCGCGATCGCGCTGGTTGGGGAAAAATACACCTACCTTCGCCGCGATCGCTTGTTCTGCTGGATCTTTCGATTTCATTAAGCGGGCTACATAATAGGTATTAACCAGCGCAATATCGCCTACCCCATCAGCAACAGCCTTGATTTGCGCCGTATCATTTCCTTCTGGAGGACGTGCAAAATTAGCCACCAATCCTCGCGCCCAAGCTTCTGTTTTTTGAGCCCCATGAGTCGCTAACATGGCTCCAACAAGAGACTGATTATAGATATTAGTGGACGATCGCACTAAAATTTTGCCTTTCCACCGAGGTTCTGTCAGCGCTTCATATGTTGACAATTGGGCAGGGTTCACCTTGCTTTTGTTATAAACAATCACCCGTGCCCTGCGCGATAGACCAAACCAGAAACCTTGAGGATCTCGCAAACTCGCTGGAATTGCGGATGTCAGGACTGCTGAAGAAACAGGTTGCAGGATACCTGCTTGTTTCGCCCGCCACAAACGCCCACCATCAACGGTGATGAAAACATCAGCAGGGCTATTTGCACCTTCACTTTTAATCCGTTCAATTAGTTGGTCAGCCTCCGCCTCAACGAGGTTAACTTTGATCCCAGTTTTTTTCGTGAAGCTTTGGTACAACTGATTATCAGTGTCGTAGTGACGTGCTGAATAAAGGTTGAGAGTGCCGGTTTGGGCTGCGACAGGGGCTTTTTTGCTTAGTTCCCCCAGTGCCACGGCAGCCATTGCTGTACCGCTGGCAAGAAAAATACGCCGAGAAATGCTCATTGTTTTATAATGATAGATTTTTTCATCTGGTAATTGACAGGATGGTGCATCCACAGCCATCTACAGTCATTGCTTTACTATATTAATGCAAGTGATTCTTATTTGCTGATCGAGATCGTAACGATTTTAGGGCTGACGCCCGGGTGGTCAGAAACCGGGTTTTTTGACCAAAAGGCTTTGTTGTAGCCAGCAGATTCGGTAAAAAATTCGGTTATGAAGGTCTTGATGCGTCCTGGAATGTATTAATGACACAGATTTTTGCGGACTAGGTAGCAGAACGGTTGTTTGCAATGATGTTGGTATTACCATGAGCAGAATGGGAGTTCAATTTGTCTGCTGAGGATTGGTTCGAGTTATTCCTGCATTTGAGCGCGATCGAGTAAACTCCAATTGGCTGTCAGAACTAAGGTAACTAGGATATCGATGTCACTGTCTGCATGAAAGTCGTCCCGAAGGACAGAACCAAAGAAAGAGAGTTCGATGATTTGCCAATGTTGGCAAAATTTGATGATTTGGTCAATTGGCAGGCGATCGCGGTTTTCATTCAGCCTCTTTACTTATTGACCAAATAGTTTGCTTGAGAATTTTCCTCAAGCAGCATTCGTAGAGTCAAGTTGGACTGCTTATGAGCTATCTCTTTACTTCTTTGCGTTGTTGTTTTTTTACGGTAAGAAATCGCACCCTCGCTACTCGGATGGTGGAGGTACGATCTCGATACCGTATTTGGGAGCCGCGGTAAGAATTTTGTTCAGGTCTTCAGGAGTCAAGGATGCTCCAAGGGTAATCTGACCATTTACTGCCTTTCCAACTTCGGCAATGAATTTCTCAAAGCCAGCAGGAGTTACCCAAACCAGCATTGTAGCCGATGTAACGGTCGTATTTGTAAATCGGTGAAG
This sequence comes from Microcoleus sp. S28C3, assembly GCF_036700785.1. NCBI lineage: Bacteria > Bacillati > Cyanobacteriota > Cyanophyceae > Oscillatoriales > Microcoleaceae > Microcoleus > Microcoleus sp. S28C3. The sequence goes on from NZ_JAUBPO010000029.1 coordinate 47,620, forward strand.
CTGCCCTTTCGGTGAATGAAGGAATGTTCCAGCCGTCGCCACGAAAGTACGATCGTCAAGTTGGAATTCAATCTCTCCGTCTTGAACATAAAATGATTCATCTTCTAGGTGGTGCCGATGGGGCGGGGAACCGCCTTGAGGTGCAACAATTACTTCACAAAGCGCATAGGCTTGACCTGTCTCTTCACCAACTGCCTTGAAGGTATAGAGGTCTTGACCAAGGTAGTAAGAACGACCTTGACCGGGTTCAACAAAAAGTCCGTTTTGATGAATTGTCATTTGTTAATTGTTAATTGGTAATTGGTAAAGCAAAGTGTTAGCTGGCTGGCGATGGCTTTTCCTGGAACATTCTTCACGAATTCAGAGTTTTCTCAATACGCCGATCGGGGATAAGCCACACGATCGCAACTAAAACATATAGCATGAAAGCAAACAACGAGTTCACAAAGGAAAGCAGGATTGCTACGGCATAAATCACTACTGATATCTTTCCCTTAAAGTCTCGCCCAAGTGCAATTGCCAGAGTGGAATCTTTACCGTGGTAAGAAATAAGGACACGAGTAAGAATGAAGTAAGCGATCGCAGCCAACAACAGGACTGTGCCATAAAGCGCAACTGGCCAGGCCGCGAAGTGGTTCTCGCCTGTCCAGGCAGTGACAAAGGGAATAAGTGACAACCAGAACAGCAGATGCAAATTAGCCCACAAAACATTACCATTGACGTGCCGAGCAGCCTGTAACAAGTGATGGTGGTTGTTCCAGTAGATACCCAGATAAATAAAACTGAGTACATAGCTCAGAAAAACTGGAACTAGCGGACGCAGCGCAGCTAAATCAGGTTCATGGGGCACTTTCAATTCCAGCACCATAATGGTGATGAGAATGGCGATTACACCATCGCTGAACGCTTCTAACCTACCTTTACCCATTTTTGTACATCCTCTTTTTCTGCTGGCGCTGCCGATCGCTTCTAATTCCAACAATAACTTAGCATAAGGTCGGTTCCAGTGATGTGTTATACTCAGATCGGCGATCGCTGGCACTTACCAACCAAGCTAACGATTTGGCTTACCTAATCTCGGCTGAAAACAGATAACCTTAATGGACTTTTCGCTGATCTGTTTAAGCAGTCGATCGGCACGACTTCTTATAAATACCCGATCGCGCAACGGGTAAAACGGGAGAAGCAGTTGTTGAAATAAAAAGAGCGATCGATTAAGGAAGCGCGATCGCGGTTATTTGACATAGATAGTTTGAGCGGTAGAGAGAATTTCTTGACGGCGAATCGGGTTGGAACTGCGATCGATCGCCCGTTTACTGATTAGATCGACTCGTCTACTTAGCAGTGCTTCGAGTTCTTCCTGCATTTGGGCGCGATCGAGTAGACCCCAGTTGGCTGTGGGGGCAAAAGCAACTAGGATATCGATGTCGCTGTCTTCATGAAAGTCGTCACGAAGTATCGAACCAAAGAGGGAGAGTTCGATGATTTGCCACTGTAGCCAGAATTTGTTGATTTGGTCAATTGGTAGGGCGATCGCGGTTTTTATTCAGCCTCCTTTGTCTAGCAGAAACTAGATTTCGACAAAAGTGTATAATAGCAGCTAACAATGAGACTTATATTTTGCATCTTTACATAAATTTCTCGTTAATAACTCCATTGATTGAGAACCACGAACTGATTATTTAGTTCATATTCGGCTGTTTCTAAATTATCAATTGCCTTCACAATCGCCTGATAACTCATATTTTTAGAAGCCTCAGAATCTTGATAAACTGCCAAAATTCCTGAATGTTCTGGGTTCGCTTGATGCAATTGCTGAAAGTCATCACAATTGCGTGTAAGCAGCACTCTCTCATTTTCTCTGGCAGCGTCTAGCACGACTGAATCTGGATGATTCATTAAATCCAATGTATTGACTGTGGCTACATCGTGACCGGCTGCCTGAAGAAGATTGACTAAATACTTTGCTTGAGAATCTTCGTCAAGCAGCATTCGTAGGCTCAACTTGGACTCCTTTTATTTCCAATCGATAGCGTTCCTCGTCTGCTTCTAATTTTAAAATTTCTTGATTGTTCTGACAGTAATGAATCGCCTCATAGATAGCAGACAGGGGTAAATCCCAATTTTCGGCAGCTTGTTCGGGTGACATCTGATTGGCAGTCATGTCTCGCCAAATAGTCGATGCCAGTAATTTACGTCCCTTAACGTAAAGTTGTTTGCGCCAAGGATGAGGACGTGCAATTAAATATTGCCAATTCTCGATTTCTGGTGTACTTTGAAGGGATTGAACGATCGCACCTAGCAGGGCAAGGCGATCGCTGACTGATAGTTGGCTGGCTTTTTCTTTAAGCTCTTGCAAGGACATAAAAAAATACTCCAACAAAGGTTGGTATTTGAATTATAGTAGATTGCGATCAAAATTGCAAATTGCTGTAATATTGAAACTAGAGTTTATGCCAATACATATGACACAGCCGATTAACTTTGTGCAAGGAGAAACTTTTCATCAAGAAGAAGGAGATTCTTTTGAGTTTAAGGAGATAACTTCAAAGCGACCAGTCAATACGATTCTCAACCATGCTGAAGAGTATGTGCTTGGATTCCTGAATGCCCAAATAGAGGGATATCTCTATTTGGGCATAGATGACTCCGGGATCATTCAGGGGGTCACTCTTAATCGAAATGACAGAGACGAGATTAGTAGAAGTATTCCTGATAAGTTAAGAAGGACTGATCCGGCTATTCCTCATCACTATTATGATGTGAATATTCATGATGTTTTCAATTGGGAGCGGAAGCGTATAGAAGACTTGTGTATTGTGCAAATACACGTTGTCAAGACGGAAGATAAAAAAGCTCTCGGTCTCTATAGAACTTCAGGGGGAAGTGTGTACCTGAAGAAAGGATCGACCTGTATGAAACTGAACAGTGAAGAAATTGCCAAAGAAATCGAGAGACGCACACAGGTATATTTGCGGAAAAAAGCTGACGCACTTGATAGAAGACTAGAAAAAGAACCTAATAATCGTGACCTTTTAAGCAAGAGAGCTGAAGTTGCAACAGATATGGGTGATGTTGATAATATGGCTCGATTTTTCCGGAAATTGCTTGAACTAGATCCTAAAAGCCCAAAAAGAAGGATAGAATGTGCCACGGCTTATCAGAGTATAGGTGATCTAGAAGGCGCGTTATCTATCCTCAATGAGGCACTTAAATCCAATATCAACGACTTTTCTATTTTAAACAACAAAGGATTGATGCTTCAGGAGCTAGACAGATGGGATGAAGCTCTTTTATTTTATCAAAATTTGCTTAAAATGAAGCCGGATGATTATACTATCATTACTCAAATTGGCGTTATCTTAAGGCATAAATGCCAATATAGTGAATCTATTAAATTTCTTAATTATGCACTCTCAAAAAACCCCAATTATAGACTGGCAAAATATGAAAAGAAAAAAACATATCAGGCTTTTAAAAGAGGTAATACGAATTAATAATATTTATAAAGTACCATAAGACTTTTAATAAGATTGAGAAATTTATAAAATCGTGGTATAATTACTTTAGTACCTACTTAATGGGTATTTATTTCCGTGAGCGATACTGCGACGGAGGACTCTCAACTTAGCTTTACGCTCCTGGTACTGAACAGTGTCAGTGTGCGCTGCGTATGCAAAAAGCGTGAATGCTCAGAGAGTAGGTACTTCATTTTAAGAGTGTGAGCGGATAGTTGTGAAAAATAAGACTTATGTTCCTCCATTTTTATACGAGAGTTGCGAAGAACTTTCCCAAAAGTTCAAAGAGCTTAAATCACCTTATGATGTTGCTCAACTATTGAGAGTTCCCTATGAATATCTTATATACTATATTTACCGAACTCCTCACGATTCTCGGTACACAAAATTTCATGTTCCCAAGAAATCTAGAGGTTATAGAACTATTCATTCCCCTAATGGTTCGTTAGGAATAGTTCAAAGAAAGCTCAGCCAAGTTTTATATGCTGTCTATCGACCAAGACCTTCTGTTCACGGATTTGCGACTTCGCGTAGCATTATTACTAACGCTAAAGCTCACGTAGGAAAAAAGTTTATTCTCAACCTGGATATTAAGGATTTCTTTGACTCTATTAACTTTGGTCGAGTTAGGGGATTGTTCATGGGAAAACCGTATGAACTAGACGAAAAAGTCGCCACTATCTTAGCTCAGATATGCTGTTTCGATAATAAACTACCACAAGGAGCACCAACTTCACCAATAGTCTCAAATCTTATTTGTGCAAAAATGGATAGCGAATTACAAAGATTTTCCAGAGATCATGGGTTATTTCATACAAGATATGCAGATGACATTACTTTATCTAGCAATAGGAATGAACTAGCACTTTCATTAGTTTCCTCTTATGAAAAAGGTTCTTCTAAGGTTGTTTTAGGAGATGAATTGCGAGGGATAATAGAGAGAAATGGGTTTAGAATTAACGATGCAAAAGTGAGGCTATCTTACAACAAAACACAAAGGCAGGAAGTTACAGGTCTAATTGTCAATCAAACTGTTAATGTAAGTCGTAAATACGTCCGTAATATAGACGGTGCTCTTCATGCCTGGAAAAAGTATGGACTACAGGCAGCTACAGAAACTTATGAATCTAAATATGCTAAGAAAGTAACTTTACCCAAGAAGGAAGTAGCACATTTCCTAGACTCTCTACGTGGGAAAATCGAGTTTGTAGGTAGTGTTAGAGGCAAAGATGACTACCTCTATCAGGAGCTTCTCAGCAAGTTCAACGATCTAAGAAAAAAAGAAGCTGATAATCAAAAAATTACAGAAACTGAAGAGCCACGGATAATTTCTCAAATACCGCCCAACGATTGAAATTGTGTTCGGTGTATCTGCCTTTAGCGCTGGAGGACAAGTATCCTCATGCCGATCGCCCTTTCGACACAAATCGATCGCACACCCGCTATCCTGTAACAATAACTCAGTCTTTTGAAAATTTGATCGCCCATCGCAACATTGGAATCGATCGACATTAGCACCCTCATCCCACGCGCACCCGACAACAGCCCAAATTCTACTCGCCGCCCCAAATTCCCTCACCCGCAGCAGTTTCCCCAGCAGCAATCAGCGCATAAATCATCGCCAATAGCATAAATAAGCTTAAATCACCATCAGCGCTACACTAAGTTAGGTGAATAATTGTATATACAGATGACTATTTTTACTCTGCGATCGATCAAAAAAGACTTCGGCATCAAGGAACTCTTGACAGATGCCAGTTTCAGCCTCGATGAAGGCGATAAAGTCGGACTCATCGGCACAAACGGTTCCGGGAAATCAACCCTGCTGAAAATGATTGCGGGTATGGAGTCGATCGACTCTGGCGATCGCTGGGTCAATCCTGGGTCTACAATTGTTTATCTCCCCCAACAGCCGGATTTAGACGAAAATCACACTGTCTTAGAGCAAGTATTTGCCGACAGTGGCGAACAAATGGCTTTAGTGCGCGAATACGAGGAAATTTCCGATCAATTGTCCCACGGCAAAGGCGATACAGACAAGTTGATGGCGCGTCTGTCTGCAGTGTCTGAACGCATTGATGAGGTGGATGCGTGGGATTTGGAAACCAAGGCAAAATTGATTTTGACAAAGTTGGGGATTGAGGATTTTGATGCGAAAATTGCCGACTTGTCCGGCGGCTACCGCAAGCGAATTGCCTTAGCAACGGCCTTGTTGTCGGAGCCCGATGTGTTGCTGATGGATGAACCGACAAACCACTTGGATGCGCTGTCTGTGGAGTGGTTGCAGAACTATTTGAACGGCTATCGGGGTGCTTTGCTGCTGATTACGCACGATCGCTATTTTCTCGATCGCGTTACCAATCGCATCCTGGAGATCGATCGCGGCGACCTTTACAATTATGCTGGCAATTACGCTTATTACTTGGAGAAAAAAGCCCTAGCTGAAGAATCGGCCGCCAGCACTCAGCGCAAATTCTCGGGAGTATTGCGGCGCGAGTTGGAATGGCTGAAGAAGGGGCCGAAGGCGCGCAGTACGAAGCAAAAAGCCAGGATCGATCGCATTAAAGATATGCGAGCAGAGGAATTCAAAACAGCCAACGGCAAAGTCGAAATTGCGACAGCGGGCCGCCGGATTGGTAAGAAGGTAATTGAGTTACTGCATATCAATAAAGCTTACGGCGATCGCACTTTAATTAAAGATTTTACCTACAATTTCACTCCCGAAGACCGGATTGGAATTATTGGTAGCAACGGTGCGGGAAAATCGACGCTGATGGATATCATCACCGGACGCATTCAGCCGGATTCTGGTACTGTCGAAATTGGGACAACCATTCATATCGGTTATTTTGACCAGCATTCAGAGGATTTGACGCCCAATGAAGACCAGCGAGTTATTGAATACTTGAAAAGTGTGGCAGAATTGGTGCAAACGGCGGATGGGGAAATCATTACCGCTTCTCAAATGTTGGAAAAGTTTCTGTTTCCACCGAACCAACAGTATTCACCAATTAGCAAACTTTCGGGGGGAGAAAAGCGCCGGTTATTTCTGTTGAAAGTGCTGATGAGTGCGCCGAACGTGCTGATTTTGGACGAACCGACAAACGACCTGGACGTGCAGACTTTGGCGGTTTTGGAGGATTATCTCGAAGATTTTAACGGCTGCGTGATTGTGGTGTCCCACGATCGCTATTTTCTCGATCGCACGATCGACATGGTTTTCGCCTTGGAACCGGGCGGCAATTTGCGTTTGTATCCCGGCAATTATTCGGTGTATTTAGACTACAAAAAAGCGGAAGAAGCCAAGGAAATCAAAGGACAAAAAGAAAAAGAAAAAATTACACGCATCGCTGAATCTAACAATTCAAAATCCCAAAGTTCAACTCAAAAATCTACCAAAGTTTCCTTCAATGATAAGCGGGAATACGAACAATTAGAAAGTCAAATTCCGCAGATGGAAGCTGAGAAACAAGAGATTGAGAAGAGGTTGTCTAACAATGCTCCGAGCGGGTTTGCGGAGGTGAAGAAGTTATCCGATCGTTTGGCTCAGTTGACGCAGCAGATCGATCGGGCGACTGAGCGCTGGTTAGAATTGGCGGAACGGGTGGGTTAATTTGGGTTGTCCGAGTGTTGTGTTTAGCTCCTGTTAATAATGACAGGAGCTAGAGAAATTATGAGTGAAAAATTTTTATGCTGAAACGAATATATATTGACAAATTTCAATTTTTTTTCTTTTTATATTACAAATAGTGTTGTAAAAAAAATATTAGGAATAATGCTTATTTAGCCGACGATTTGGCAACCTTTGACGATTTATTACCTAAATGTGATGAAGCTATGATACTATTAAAGTTATAAAATCGGTCGCCTGTTACTACTGTCAAACAAACTGACCAACAAACTTAAGACGGTTAAAAGTCTGAAATCCTTTTCAAAGCAGCAATGCCAGCGGAAACAGCGGCAAAAAACCAGCTTTTTTTGCGATCGCCTCAAGTAAAGCTGTGTGTCAAAAACTGGGAAGCCCCGAGGGTGGGGTTGACAAAAGCAGTAGAATATGCAGTAAAAGTCAGGGTAAGCAAATAAGACTGGCAGCAGAAAACAAGGGCGAAAAAGCCCAAAACAGGTAAAACAAAAGTCGATCGGGCCAAGATAAGTTGGTCGAGGACTAAAAATATGGTGATGGGTGAGATACAATTGACCTGTTCTGAGCCAAGAACTGGTCAACATCACAAGTATCCTGTAGAAGTCTGAAGTTGAGAATCTCAGGGTTGTCGAGGAGCGGGAGCAAACAGAAAACTATGCCTCAAAAAGTAATCGCCAAACAGATGTCTTTGGAATCAGCGTCAGATCCGATCGCCGTGACGGCGACGGTGGAAACAGTGCCACCCGAAGCAGTGGCAGTAGAGTCATACGCCGATCGGTTGATGGACGAACTGTTTGAAGGAGTCGATCGAGCATTCGACGGCAGTGGCGGACTGCCCGCCGAGCCGGTAGCGCCAGAATTCGTGGCGCTCAAGTCGATCTCGGTACCTCAAATAGTTTTGTCGCCGTTGGCGCCCCAGCCGCAGCGAGCCGAAAAAGACGTAGAAGCGATCGCCCGCCAAGTCGCCCTAGAAACAGCCAAAAAACAGCAGTCCAAACAATCATTCGACAGAATCCTGCTCGGAGCAGCCTTTGGGTCGCTGCTGCTAGTCATGGGCTTGTGGCTCGCAAGCAGGTCTGGACTGGTGCGCTTGCCCGCAGCCCCCGCACCAGAGAGGCCGGTAGCCAGTGGCAAAACAGCACCAGACACCCCGTTTGTGGAATACGTGCAGCGCTCGCTAGAAGCGATCGAACAAAAAAAAGCACCCCAGCCCAACCCGCAACTTGCAGGAGTTCCCGGAGTTGCCACCCCAGGGACGCTGCCGAGCATTCAAATTTCCGGCGCGCCGCCCGCAACCGCAGGTCTTTCTACAGCAGTCAACCGCATCGCTGAGGCCCTAGAACAAGCCGGCGCGCAGCCTGGAGCACCTGCACCCCAAATCGTAGTCATCCCTCCCCCCGCTCAGGTGACTGTTGCTCCGGCTGCTCCGGTAGCTGCTGCTCCGGCTGCTCCTCAAACCGCCGCAGTTTCCCCATCGCCCGCGGCTCCAGCCTCCGGTCGCGCGATCGCCGCTGCAGGCACTCGAAGTCCCCTCGCCGCTTCCCCTTCCTCCTCGGAGTCTCCCCAGCCGAAGATTTTGGCTCGCGAAACCGAACCGGCACCAGCGCCTGCTGCCCAGCAATCCGCGCCCGCGCCCGAGCAATCCGCACCGGCCGTCAGCAGCGCCCCGACTTCCGCGCACACGCTGGTAGGGATTTTGGAGTTGGGCGACCGATCGGCCGCTTTGTTTGAAGTAGACGGTGTAGCCCGCAGAATTTATGTCGGCGAAAGCATTGGCGCTAGCGGTTGGACGCTGGCAGAAATCAAAAATCAAGAAGCAGTTATCCGCAAGGGAGGAGATGTGCGATCGGTTTTTGTAGGGCAGAAATTTTAAATGATTTTGAGTTTTGAGTTTTGAGTTTTGAGTTAAAGAAGTTGAGTAATTCACAGCCAAAATTCAAAACGCAAAACTTTTGAATTGCCCGAAATAATTCATGCAAAATCCAAAACTCAAAACTCAAAATTATTTAAAAAAATGGGCTTATTTGACGATTTCAGCCGCTTTCTAGAAACCCGATTAGAAGAATTTTTGCGCAGCAATCCCCATCTGGAATTGCAGGCAATAGAAGAACAACTGAAGGAACAAGAAGAAGACACTCTGCGACTGATTCTCGATATCCAGAAACAAGAGAAAAAACTGCAATCAGAAATTCTCTCCGCCGCCCAAGAAATTCAGCGCTGGAACGATCGAATCAACAAAGCTAAAGCGGCTCAAAGGCTCGATTTAGCTCAAGCTGCCCAAGAGCGGCAAGCCGCTTTGCTGCGTCAGGGAAATCAGCGCTGGGGGCAAATGCAAGGCTGCAAAGAACGGATTGAAAAAGCCAAAGAACTGTACCGCCAAATTCAATTGCGTCGCAAAGAAGTCCGAGCAAAAGCAGCAGAAGCTGCAACTCGCACTACCACTAAAACAGAGCAGAATTGGGATACAAAGGGTTGGAATCAGAGTTCAAATTATAACAGTTTTAATGCTGCAGATCCTTTAGAAGAAAAGTTTCAACGCTGGGAAGCAGACGAAGAACTAGATCGCATGAAGCGCAATATAGGCCGATAGTTCCAAAGCATCCGAATCCTTTAGGGACGAGTTTACCCAAAACTCGAATTCCCAGTGCACATATTCGTCAACCCCCCAGACTCCCAGGTGTTGCGATCGCGGATACTTAATATAAATACCATCCTAAAGTTGTAGGGACAATTAATAAATCGTCCCTACAATATTCTTACCTAATTAATTAGCTCGATCGCACTACAGGAAAGCAAAATCTGTGGCAGTAATCGCGCTTGCAGGCACATTGTTGAGAGTTGCCAAAAGTTGACCGGAACCAGTAACTCGGATCAGAGTAGAACTATTTTCCGCAACAATGCTCAGTTGCGAGAAATTCAGACCGCCAATTAAGCCGATCGAATCGAGACCGTATTGAAAGTCTACAATAGTCTCGCTGCCGAGGTCAATTCCCAACATAAATCGATCGTTCCCGGTACCTCCAATCAGAGTATCATTCCCTTGATCTCCAAACAAGAAATCGTCCCCAGCACTGCCAAGCAAACTATCCTCATCCTTACCGCCGTAAAGAGTATCGTTCCCCGTTTCCCCGTTAACGGTATCCTGACCTTCATTGCCAAACAGCAAATCGTTGCCCAAACCGCCGCATATTTGGTCTTGTCCGCCAGCAGAACCAATGGGAAGAGGACTACCAATATCCCCGTACACTGTATCTTCCCCCTCGCCACCGCAGATAGTATCGCTGCCTTCATCGCCAAATAGAAGATTGCTGCCCAATTGGCCGAAAACTAAGTCATCGCCCTTGCCCGCACGCACTGTATCATCACCGTCACCGCCTGCGATCGTATCTTGATTTTTCTCCCCGCTGAGGAAGTCATCGCCCGCCAAACCGAAGACCAAATCATTGCCAGTCAAATCCGGGTCGAACGGGTTAATAGTTCCCCCGTAGATAATATCGTTACCCTGGTCGCCAATTAAAGTATCGCTCTCTTGGTCGCCAAAAATAATGTCGTCATCTTTGCCGCCGTAAACAACATCGTCGTTCTTGCCCGCAAAGATTAAATCATCTCCAGCAACCCCGTTGAGGTAATCATTACCCTCATTGCCAAACACCAAGTCGCGGTCTATATCTGGGCCAACCGGGAAAGCACTGTTAAGTCCGCCGTAAACATTATCATTGCCCCGCAACCCGGCCAACAAATCATCGCCGTCAAAACCATTTATTTCGTCACCGTTATTAGTGGCGAGAATAGTGTCGCTGCCGTTAGTACCGTTGCGGGTATTAGTGACAGAACTCGGGCCGCGAACACTGCCAATGCTGGGCAAAACAATTTGTTCACAAATGCACTCAGCATCTTGTCCTTCTTGCGGTGGCGGTTGCACTTGGGCGAAGGAATTGCCAAAGTTAATATTGCTAACATTAGTGCCGCTGACAGCAATAATATCAGCAGGATTGGCAGTAGTTTGCGTCCAACCCGGTTGATTTACTTCCCGAACTTGATAAGTTCCCGGACCTAAATTAGCGAAACTGTAGCGACCCAAACTATCAGTTGAAGTGTTAACTTCTCCAGCATCTAAAGAGTCATTGCTGTTAGCGTCAAGGAAGATTTGCCAGTTCGGCAACAGCGGTTCTTGAGTGTCCAAAACCCCATTATTATTGAGGTCATTAAACTTGCTGCCAGAGATGCTAATATTTTGGAAATTGCCGAAATTAACGTTCGATTGACTTTCGCCACTACCGAGATTAATCGGCGCGGGATTAGTAGTCGTTTGCGTCCAACCAGTCTGCTGCACTTCCCGCACGTTGTAAGTGCCAGGGTTGAGGTTGTTGAAGCTGTAATTGCCAGAACTGTCACTGTTAAGAGCAGTTTCGCCCGAATCTAAAGAGTTGTTCCCGTTAGCGTCGAGGAAAATTTGCCATCCCGAAAGACCGGTTTCCTCCGACTCCTGAGTGCCGTTGCCGTTGCCGTCATTGAATTTAAGACCGCTGATGCTGCCTTGTTGCACGGGAGTGGGAGTCGGAGTTGGAGGCGGTGTCGGAGTCGGAGTCGGAGGCGGTGTCGGAGTCGGAGGCGGAGTCGGAGTCGGAGTCGGAATAGGTATTGCTTGGTTGCCGAAATTCACAGTAGCAGGAGTAGTTTGACCGGCTGTCAGTGTGACGGCAACCGGGTTAGCCGTAGTTGTTTGGCTTCCAGCCGGTACAACTTCCCGGACGTTGTAAGTGCCTGCGGGCAAGTTGGGGAAAGTGAAACTGCCACTAGGATTAGTACCCGTGGTAACGGAAGTTTCACCTGTATCTAGAATGCTGTCGTTGTTGGTGTCGAGGAAAATCGTAACTCCGGGGACGCCAAGTTCTCCGGCAGCTTGAGTGCCGTTGCCGTCGGTGTCGTTAAATTTAATCCCGGTGATGCTGCCCAGCGGTACGGGTATTGCTTGGTTGCCAAAATTAACTGTAGTAGGAGTAGTTTGACCTGCTGCTAGCGTCACCGAAACCGGGTTGGGAGTTGTTGGCTGACTGTTTGCCGGCAAAACTTCCCGGACGCTGTAAGTACCTGCGGGCAAGTTGGGGAAAGTAAAGCTGCCATTAGTATCGCTGGTTGTCGAAGTTTCACCTGTATCTAGAAGACCGTCGTTGTTGGTGTCGAGGAAAATCGTAACTCCGGGGACACCAAGTTCTCCGGCAGCTTGAGTACCGTTGCCGTCGGTGTCGTTAAATTTAATCCCGGTGATGCTGCCGAGTACGGCGGGTATTGCTTGGTTGCCAAAATTAACTGTAGCAGGAGTAGTTTGACCAGCAGCCAGCGTCACTGCAACCGGGTTAACCGTAGTTGTTTGGCTTCCAGCCGGTACAACTTCCCGGACGCTGTAAGTGGCTGCGGGCAAGTTGGGGAAAGTAAAGCTGCCGTCAGCGGCGGTAGTTGCGGAAGTTTCGCCCGCACCGAGGATGCCGTTACCGTCAGTGTCAAGGAAAACTGTAACTCCGGGGACGCCAAGTTCTCCGGCTGCTTGAGTGCCGTTGCCGTCGGTGTCGTTAAATTTAATCCCGGTGATGCTGCCCAGTACGGTGGGTATTGCTTGGTTGCCAAAATTAACTGTAGCAGGAGTAGTTTGACCTCCTGCCAGAGTTACCGAAACCGGGTTGGGAGTTGTTGGCTGGCTGCTGGCCGGTACAACTTCCCGGACGCTGTAAGTACCTGCGGCCAAGTTGGGGAAAGTAAAGTCACCGTTGGCGCCGGTAGTTGTGGAAGTTTCGCCGGCACCGAGGATGCCGTCACCATTTGTGTCGAGAAAAACTGTAACTCCGGGGACGCCAAGTTCTCCGGCAGTTTGAGTACCGTTGCCGTCAATGTCGTTAAATTTAATCCCGGTGATGGTACTCAGCGGTACGACAACGGGAACAGGCTGTGCGGAAAATTCCGAGGTGTTGCCGGCTATGTCTGTTGCTGTCGCGGTGATTAATTGCCCTGCGGTGACGGCTGCTGGGAAAGTTTGATTGAAAGCAGCGTTCCCGGCGGCATCAGTTATTACCGCGATCAAAGCGATTAAGGTTTGACCTTGGGTGCCAGGGAAGTTGTTGGCGAAAAATTGCAGGATGAAAGAGTTATTGGGAGTGCTGTTGTAAGTTCCCGCGACGGTGACGCTGCCAGCACTGGCGGTAGCGGTAGTGAGTACGGGAGTGTTTAGGAGGTTGTTTGCACCGGTGTCGGCGTCGCCCGCATCGTTGGCAGTGGGGCCGTTTTCACCGAGGTCGATGCCGATGCCGAGGTTGGCAAAGATCGAGTTGTTTTGAATGCGGTTGCCGGTACCGGAGGCAACAGATACGCCGATATTGCCATTGTTGGCGATGATATTTCCTTCACCTGCTACTGTACCGTCAAATGTACCGCCGATCACATTGTTGCTTGCCGCAGCGGTAATCTGTACTCCTAGGGAGCTATTGCCTAAGGGGCTAGTACCGTTAGCTGCGACGCCGATGAAGTTGCCGCGCAAAAAGTTGCCTGTGGCAGAGGCGCCTGTAATCTGGACGCCTAAACCGGCGGTGAGACCGCTGTTGCCGGAAATGATATTGCCAGCGCCTGCGGTAGTGCCGCCGATCACGTTGCTGCCTGCGTTGTCTACAACTACACCAATAGTGTTTGGCAAGGCAGCAGTGCCTGCGGCGTTGGTGCCGATGTAGTTGCCGAGTACAGAGTTGAGAGTGGCATTGGCGTTGAGAATTTGCACGCCGAAACCGTCATTCCCGGAAATGATGTTTCGATCGCCCGCAGCAGTCCCGCCGATCGTGTTGCTGGAAGCATCCTGTACGAGCACGCCAGTCAAGGTGTTGCCCAAGTCTGCAGTGCCGTTGACATCGGTGCCGATGAAGTTGCCCACGACTCTGTTGCCTGTGGCAGCGTTGCTGGTAGCAGGGGCGTTTTGAATGACTACACCGAAAGCATTATTGCCGGAAATGATGTTGCGCGCACCTGCGGTATTTCCGCCGATCGTGTTGTTGGGCGCATTCTGAATAGCCACGCCAAAACCGACGTTGCCCAAGTCTGCGGTACCGTTGATGTCGGTGCCGATGAAGTTGCCCAGCACAGTGTTGCCTGTGGCTGTGGCACCATCGATAAACACGCCAGCGCTGCCATTGCCAGAAATCAAGTTGCGCTCGGCTACTGTGGTTCCGCCAACGATATTGTTAGAGCCGCCCGATATTTGCACGCCTGTCAAGGTATTGGGTAACGCAGCAGTACCAGCAGCGTTTGTGCCGATGATGTTGCCCAGCACTCGGTTGCCTGTGGCACCTGCGGCATTGATTAACACGCCGAAAGCATCGTTGCCGGAAATGATATTCCGATCGCCCGCAGCAGTCCCGCCGATCGTGTTGCCCGGTGCATTGTCAACTACTACGCCACTGCCACCGTTGCCCAAGTCTGCGGTACCGTTGGAATCGGTGCCGATAGAGTTGCCGAGTACAGAGTTGCCTGTGGCGGTATTACCTAAAATGAAGATTCCAGAACCCTGAAAGCGATTGATTGCCAGTCCCCGAATAGTGCTGCCACTGCCGGTGATTAGTATGCCGTTGGTTGTAGCCCCCGCATTGGTTCCATCAAGTTGGATCAGCGGGGTGCCGGCGAATCCTGGCTGAGAGGTGCCGTCGATGCTTACGGCCTCGGTAATTATTGGCAAAGAAGTGAGGAGCGCGATCGTCTGAACGCCTGCAGCGGGAATGTTGAAGTTAATAATATCCGCCCCAGCAAGGGCATTGGCTTGAGTAATTGCATCTCGCAGCGAACCAGCCCCAGCGTCAGCAGTATTAGTAACAGTAAAAGTAGCCAAAGTATGCGGGTAATTTGCCATTACCTCTGGCTCAATCGCCAATCCTGTTTTAATTGCTCCTGTAGCGTATTCAAGTACCCAGTTTCCGCCTTTTTGGGCGCTCCCCGTAATATCTGCAGAAGCAGCAATCTTAGCTTTTGTTAACTTGCTCAACTTTTGTACAAAAGCTGCTCCTTTTTCACCTGCTGCTACGTTACATCCGTATAGCAGAATTTCAAATCGATTTTGAATTGAGTTGACAGATGACGAAAACCACCGTTTCAAACAGCCGCGATATGTTTCTAAATTGTCGGAATTCAGGCTAGTTTGCCCTAGCTGCAAACTTCCCGATTCCCCGTGAGAAATAATGTGAATGCTTTCTATAGCTTTGCGACTCTGCAATGCTTCGGCAATTTGTTCGATGCCGTCGCGCGCCCGATCGACTAAAATTACTTCTGTACCCGTTTTAACTCCTGCTGCCAGACTTTGCCAATCTTCAACTGCTGAATCTACGAAGACTATTTGTTGGTTTTTCATAATTACTGTTCCCCCAGGCACCTAATTAGGTTTTCAAAATGTTGTTTCCGTGCAATGATATGCCCTACTTCAATCCACCACAAATACGGCTACCACAAAACCCGCCTTCAACTCAGGAAAAGTTGCACAGACAAAGCTTTACAATCATCTATTTTTGTGATTATTGTAAATTTGTTGGAGCTGGAAATTTGCTTTCTCGCACTTTTTCATTCTCAACTTAAAAAAACCAGACCGCTGGTACAACTAGCTTGTTCCCGATTCCGGAAATCTTTCAAAAAACATCAACATAATTTACACAACTTAATGTTATGTTTTTTACTAAGTACACTTTTGTGAAGAAGAATCCCACTCTACGCAAATTCCAAACCGAAAGAGTGGTAAGTATCCTGCAATTCTTCTATCTCAAATCTCAAACCGCAGGAATGGGATTTTGGCAAATCCAGCGTGTCCCTCATAACATAGAGGAATAGCCGCTAACATGGCATCATAGAAACTTGTCCCTCACATAATTGAAATTGATGACCGCTCAAAACCCTTCAGTTTCCCCCATCACTTGGAAAGAAGACCGAGTTGTGCTAATTGACCAAAACCGACTCCCCCAAGAATACGGTGTAGTTGAAATTAGCCGCTGCGAAGATATGGCTGAGGCGATTAAAACTATGATAGTCCGAGGTGCTCCGGCGATCGGGGTAGCCGCAGCTTACGGGATGTATTTGGGTGCGAGGGAAATCGAAACGGGCGATCGCACCGAATTTCTCGCTAAACTAGAAGAAGTTGGGGACTTATTGCGATCGACTCGTCCCACTGCGGTTAATTTGTTTTGGGCAATATCGCGAATGCTCAAAACAGCCGAGAAAACTAGCGGTTCTGTCGAACAAGTGCAAAAAACTTTGTTAGAAATGGCTAAAACCATTCAAGCAGAAGACTTGCAAACTTGTAAAGATATCGGCGACAAAGGTTTAGAAGTTCTGCCAGCTACACCCGAAAAATTGAACTTATTAACTCACTGCAATGCAGGTGCATTAGCAACAGCCGGCTACGGAACTGCTTTAGGTGTATTTCGTTCTGCTTGGCGAGAAGGAAGACTCGGAAGAGTTTTTGCAGACGAAACTCGGCCGCGTCTCCAAGGTGCCAAACTGACCACTTGGGAATGCGTGCAAGAAGGAATTCCCGTGACATTAATCGCCGACAATATGGCCGCTCACTGCATGAAACTCGGCATGATTCATGCAGTAGTTGTCGGTGCAGATAGAATCGCTGCTAATGGCGACGCTGCCAATAAAATTGGCACTTACAGTTTAGCAATTGTTGCCAAAGCTCACAACGTCCCGTTTTTTGTCGCTGCGCCTCTATCTACAATTGATTTTGAACTTTCCGACGGCAGCAAAATCCCTATTGAACAACGCGATCCAGTTGAAATGTATCAAGTTGGAACTACGCGAATTTGTCCTGTGGGAGTAGAATTTTACAATCCCGCTTTTGACGTAACTCCGGCGGAATTAATATCGGGAATAATCACAGAACACGGCACGGTTGCTCCTGGGGCGTTGAAACAGTTTCAGGCAAAACAATTAGTTTAATTATATGTTTCTCAACTGCTCATTCCACCTGGTATCTGTGAAATTAAGCAGGATTTATAGCAGCAGCAACTGGCAGATCAAAGTTGCGATCGCAGCTCTAACTCTGCCAGTTGTTTTCAGTCCTGTCTCGGAAGCTCAAGTGTCACAAACGCTTAAAGCTAAGGAATCACAAGCGAAAAAATTTGTGGGTTCGATGAATAAAGCTCAGCAAGTTTACTATGCTGAAAAAGCAGGCTTTACAAGTTCTGTGTCCAATCTATTGGTTTATATGGGTCTCCAAGTTAAACCTAACTCAGCCAATTACAGCTACTCGATCGGCATGGTGAAAAAAGGTGCTGTATTTAACTACGGAGTATCGAAGCAAGCTAATCTCAAAAGTTTTGTGGGTGGAGTATTTTTAGTAGGAAACAAGACCCAAACGATCTTGTGTCTAAATACAGCTAATGGCAAAATTAAACCAGCTAATCCAACTAATACCAAAGGGGTTTTAGCCTGCGGTACTAATACAGCAAAAGTTACTCAATAAATTATGTCTAATTTACTGTATAATTTAGCAGATAATTGGATAATAAGCGCAGATTTAGCTAAGCAATTACTGTCAGGAGGAGCTACTCTACTAGATGCTCGCGCACCTATTTTAAAGTGGTTTTGCCGTCTCCCACCAGCTATTCCCGTAACTTGGCAGGAATTTTCGCGATCGCACTTTCCCCACAAGGGAAAAATTATCGAAAATAACACAGTTTTAACTCAAAAACTGCAAGCAATTGGTATTTGTCAAGACAAACCTGTCATAGTCGTGGCCGATTCGGTGAAAGGGTGGGGCGAAGACGGGCGAATTGTTTGGATGTTGCGGACTTTGGGGCACGAAAAAGCAGTTTTTGTCGATGGAGGATATAGGGCTTTAATCAAAGCGGGAATTAATCGAGTAAAAGCTGCAAACAATCCACGAAAAACAGGAGATTTTGTAATATCTCGCCGCTCGAATTGGGAAATTCAGCGGGATGAATTGAAAGCTATTTTAGGCAATGATAATTTAGTAGTTATCGACGCCAGAGAGCGGCGAGAATATGCAGGTAAAACGCCTTACGGAGAACAGCGGGGCGGCCACATTCCCGGTGCGGTTCACCTTTACTACAAACAGTTGATGGACAAACAAGGAAAACTGCTGAGTCGTGGGGAAATTGTCGTTATTTTGCAGCAAAAAGGAGTTTCGCAGTCAACTCAAATTGTGAGTTATTGTAGTGGGGGAATTCGCTCTGCCTGGTTGACTTCAGTGTTGACAAATGTGGGATTTTGTGCTAAGAATTATGCAGGTTCAATGTGGGAATGGTCGGCGTCGCCGGCAGGTAGCTATCCTTTGTCAGTAATCCTTTCACGGGCGGGCTAGAAGCCCACCCCACAGAAAATTTAATGTTTGTCGAACAGGCAGAAAAGCCTGTTCTTGAGAATGGTATCTGAACTCAGATTCAACCTATTAACTACAAACGATCGAGGTTGAGAATCTCAACCGACTTGTTCGATATACTGAGCGAGATCGTCGCGCAGGCGGCTGAGTTCGGCTTCGGTGGTCACGCGCACGCGATCGTCCCTAACCGTAATCAGCACTTTCGCCGCAAAAGGAGTGGGCCAGATATTCGGGTTGCAGAAAACTTCCAAAAATACATCTCCTGCATACCGATATTCCATCTGTTTTTGGGGAGAAGCTTTAGCGCCAGCGGTTTTGGCTGCTACAGCTTTCAAGCTTTCCATCAAAGCTGCAATTTCGCTTTGCAAATCCCGCGCGGCTTGCGGAGAAAAGCTAAAGGAGACAGAACCTTCGACTAAATTCAGTGTCAGCGGAGAAAGAGACATGGGCAATGAAATTTAACATACTATTGTTAATGATAAAAAATATAGTAACCCAAAAGAAGTACATTCCAGCTCAATTGGACTGCGAAACTGGCATTAATTAAAATTTGTCTCAAGAAGCTAGGCTAAATTAATGAATATAAATCTAGTCGCAAGCTAGATTCCGCAAGAGTTTTAACCTGTTATGACTTGATAAGCTTTAAACTAGAAACCAGAAAACTTGACGGCAGATAGAGGAGATTTTATGGTTGCCGATAACCGTTCCGAAGTCCGCAAGGTTTTAATAATTACCTTATTGCTAAATTTGCTGGTGATGGCAATTAAAGCAGCCGTGGGATGGCTGACTGGTTCCCTCAGTTTGCTGGCAGATGCTTTGCACAGTGTCACGGACAGCGCTAATAATATTTTAGGATTGGTAACTAATCATTATGCCAACCCGCAGCCCGATCGCGATCATCCCTACGGACACCAAAAATTTGATGCTCTCGGAGCTCTGGGAATTGCTGCTTTTCTGGGAATTGCCTGTTTTGAAATTCTCAGCGGTGCTGTCGAAAGGCTGCTCAAAGGTGGCACAGTGGTCAAAATATCGCCAAATGAACTGTGGATTTTGCTGATTGTACTGGGGATTAATATTTTTGTCACTTTTTACGAGCGCAGAGTTGGCAAACGTCTCGGTAGCGCGATTTTAGTGGCTGACGCTCAGCACACGATGAGCGATGTTTGGGTGACAATTATGGTCATCGGCGGGTTGATTGGTGTTTGGCAAGGGCAGGTTTGGAATATACCTCAACTGAAATTCCTGGATGTGTTTTTGTCTTTTCCTGTGGCTGTTTTGGTATTTAGCAGCGGTTGGAAGGTTTTAAGGGAAAATCTGCCTTGGTTGGTGGATGAAATGGCGATCGCACCGGAAGTTATTCACGCGATCGCAATGGATGTGCCCGGCGTTGTTAATTGTCACTCGATCGCCTCCCGTGGCGTTGTAGGGCGTCAAGTATTTATTGATATGCACATGATTGTAGATGCTGTCGATGTAGAAACAGCTCACGGGATTACAGAAGAAGTAGAAGCCCGTTTGGAACAACGTTTCAGCCCTGTACGCATCTTAATTCACGTTGAACCGCCGGCTTACCATTCCGACCAAATTAGCTACGATTCTGAAGAAAAGGAAGAAGGAAAGAGGGGTAGTGCCCTGAAGGAAAGGATCGAGTAAGTTACTATTAGAGAGAAGTGTTTATCATAGTGTGATATGACAGTAGA
>NZ_JAUBPO010000030.1:0-63586 GCF_036700785.1 Microcoleus sp. S28C3
TTTATGTATGACTGTACTTTAAGCCTTGGATAGCTTTCCTCGCCACTCACCCCAAAAAACTGTCCGGACTGTTGATTAAACCCAGTTTATTCGTTATGAGTAATATTCCGGGACACCAGGGTTTCCAGGCCCCTGCTTTGTTCCAGGAAAATACACCTGCTTTAACCCATCAATAAGAGTTAAAAGAAACGGTTTGTTTATTGAGAGTGCGTAACTTCTCAATAATTAGTCATTGAGGATTAAGTAGAGCGACACGCAAAAACTTGACAATGTAACAAAATGTAAACTAATCACAACCTCTGCGATTGCTTCATTTCACTCGCTTTTGACTACTTATGCTTTTCGCAGTTCATCTACTTAGCGATCGGGATGAAGTCAATCGATTTTAGATTTTAGATTTTAGATTTTAGATTAAAGATTAAAGAATTGAAGCATTGACCCCACGAATAAATTCGGGGGCTCCTTTATCGGATACAGGTTTTTTATTTATTCACGGATGAATCCGGGGGCTTGTATCCTAGATGCTTTCGGTCACGTTCTACCCAACTCATAGCATTTGAGATTTGAGATTTGAGATGAGCAATGGCAGATTATGTATGGGTTTGCAGCTTGTCCACAGTTGCATTCATCTTTTAAACTGGTATCACTAACGGCGTTACGCGGTGCTAGTGCTAGGAACGCCGCCATCTCAAAACGCTCCCCTCTATCGATTTTTCTTTTCCAGAGCTGCTAAATCACCTGTGGCTGAGATAAACTGGTTTGGAACTAGATCGCGCGTTTTGCAAGTTGCCTCTCCATAACCGAGACACTGCTAGTGCAACCTGTCATCAGCCACAGCAAAATAGGTGCCAAATTTAACTCTACAGTCTCCGATTTCCATTAACTGCGCGTCTACAATCTCAAATAAAAAGTCAGCAGGAAGGACAAACCGATGGCGAACTCAACTCTTGGCCTAGAAAATCAACTTTACGATTATCTGTTATCTATTTCTCTGCGGGAACCCGATATTCTCGCTTCCCTACGGGAAGAAACTGCTAAGCATCCTATGGCCCAGATGCAGATTGCTCCCGAACAAGGTCAGTTTATGGAGATGCTGGTGCAGCTTATGGGAGCGACCAAAACCATAGAAATAGGGGTTTTTACTGGTTATAGCTCGCTGTGCGTGGCTTTGGCGCTGCCTTCAAACGGTCAGATTATTGCTTGCGATGTCAGCGAGGAATATACTGCGATCGCGCGACGCTATTGGGAAGCTGCGGGTGTCGCCAACAAGATTTCTTTGCACTTGGGCCCAGCAATAAATACTCTCGACAAGTTAATAGCTGAAGGACAAGCAGGAACCTTTGATTTTGCCTTCATCGACGCCGATAAAGAAAATTATGAGGCTTATTTTGAGCGATCGCTGCAACTTGTACGCAATGGCGGTTTAGTTGTAATTGACAATGTTCTGTGGTCAGGACGAGTTGCTGACCCTCAAGTACAAGACGAAAGTACCACCGCCATTCGTATTTTTAACGACAAATTGCGCAACGATCCCAGAGTTACTCTCAGTGTTGTCCCCATTGGTGACGGGCTGACTTTGGCATTGAAACGCCGCTGGGCTACTATGATGGAACCTGAACAGGATAATTAAAGAGTTGTTTGCGGTTTGCGGTTCATTTTAAATTGCCACAAACTGCTAATTATTCAAGAATATACAAGTCAGTTTTATATAGAGTAAGGTGCGCAATGCACACCCTAGAAACTCAAAAGTATAGAGTAAGGTGCGCAATGCGTACCCTAGAGAATGATTTATTTTTTAGTTAATCAGAGGCGCAAATGCTGGGTTCAAATTTGCAGGTAAAATTACCGATTCACGAAACTTTTCAGTGTACTGTTCAAGGCGAAGGTTACTGGACGGGGACTTTAGTTGATTTTATCAGATTGGCAGGTTGCCCTGTGCGGTGTCCTTGGTGCGACACCGGTTACGCAAATGGGGGCAAAGGTTTGCCGTCTGCGCCGCAGTCGATCGCACAATTGCTCGCTCAATTGCAGTCTCCGAGAGTTGTCATTACTGGCGGCGAACCTTTTATACACCAGAATTTGCCTGAGTTAGTTGAAGCTTTGTTAGAAGCTGACAAGCAGGTGAGTATTGAAACTTCTGGTGCTTGCTGGCAGGATGTTTCGCCGCAGGCTTGGATTACTCTTTCTCCTAAGGAACACATCAACCCTAAATATCCGGTGCAAAAGCTTTTTTGGACTAGAGCTAATGAAATTAAGTTGGTGGTTAGCACTGGCGAAGAAGTTGAATTTTATCACAAGAATTTGGCAAGTAATGTGAATATTCCGGTTTTCTTGCAACCAGAATGGAACTCGAAAGATTCAGGGATTCCCATAATCTTGGAATTGCTGAAACAAAATCCTAGCTACAAGTTATCTTTGCAAACTCACAAGTTTATTGGCGTGCAATAATGTGATGATTTAGACAGAGATATTCGTCAGGTTGGCGGTGCAAACTGGGAGTAGCTCTCCCTACAATATGTGGAAATATGTGCTAAAATTAAAGGAGCAATTTATGATAATTTGAACGTAATGGAAACAACTACGGAAACCCAAATGGGAAAAGTTATCGCAACTCTAGTAATTACGAATCGGCTGGACGAAGGGAAAGCCGAAGATGGTTTAATTCCCATTGAACAAGTCCGGTCTGTTACTCTAGAAAATGTTTTGGTGGATACGGGCGCGACAACTTTGTGTTTGCCTAAAGATGTCATTGCCCGACTGGGTTTGAAAATTCTCAAGCAAGTAGTTGTGGAAACAGCGACGGGCATTAGTGAAGCGAGGATTTTTCAAGATGCCAAGATTTCTCTGTGCGGCCGCGAAGGGACTTTTGAGTGTCTGGAATTGCCCGAGGGGAAAACGCCACTTTTAGGCGTGATCCCGATGGAAGCGTTGGGAATTGAAATTGATTTGAAAAATCAAAGATTGAAAGTTTTGCCCGACGGGCCGACGGAAACCTATTTGACAATTCTTTGATATTCTTGAGTTTGGATGCCAGCAATTCGATCTGCAGCGCTAAGATGGTTAAGCACTGTTTTGCACTACTCTCATGTCCCAACGCGCCGAAACCTCAAACAGCCAGCCAAGTGCATCCCGCAACGGGCATAATGTGACGAATTCTCACTCTAACAACCAAAATATGATTCGGGTTCGCGGTGCGAGACAGCACAACCTGAAAAATATCGATCTGGAACTGCCGCGCGATCGTCTGATAGTTTTTACGGGTGTCTCCGGTTCTGGTAAGTCTTCCCTCGCTTTCGATACAATTTTTGCCGAGGGACAGCGCCGCTACGTGGAGTCTCTCAGCGCCTACGCGCGCCAGTTTTTGGGACAGTTGGACAAACCGGATGTGGACGCGATCGAAGGCTTGAGTCCGGCTATTTCGATCGACCAAAAGTCAACTTCTCACAACCCGCGATCGACTGTTGGCACTGTTACAGAAATTTACGATTATCTCAGATTGCTCTACGGCAGAGCCGGTGAACCGCACTGTCCGATTTGCGATCGCAGCATTGCGCCGCAGACAATTGATGAAATGTGCGATCGAGTCATGGCACTTCCCGACGGCACTCGCTTTCACCTTCTGGCACCAGTTGTGCGCGGAAAAAAAGGCACTCACCGCAAATTATTGTCGAGTATAGCTGCGGAAGGATTTATCCGCGTCAAAGTTGACGGAGAAATTTTAGAACTTTCGGAAAATATCGAATTAGATAAAAATCATACGCACAATATTGAGATAGTTGTCGATCGGTTAATTAAAAAACCCGGTTTAGAAGAACGTTTAGTTGATTCTCTGGCAACTTGTTTGCGCCATTCTGAGGGAATTGCGATAATTGAAGAGCTACCGAGTGATGAAAATTCCGAACCACAGGGGCCGATCGTATTTTCCGAAAACTTTGCTTGTCCCGAACACGGCGCGGTAATGGAAGAACTTTCCCCCAGGCTATTTTCGTTTAATTCGCCTTACGGCGCGTGCCAAAACTGCCACGGTTTGGGGAGTTTGCGGACTTTTGCGCCGGAGTTGGTAGTTCCCGACGAGAAAGCACCTCTTTATTGTGCGATCGCGCCTTGGTCTGACAAAGACAATTCTTATTATCTTTCTTTGCTGTGCAGTATTGCTGATACTTGCGGGTTTGATATCGACACTCCTTGGCATCGATTAAAGCCCGAACACCAGCGCGTGATTTTGTACGGCAATGAGTCCAAGGGTACCTCAGAAAGTAAGAAGCGAGAGGGCAACACCACCGATTTGAAAAGAGATTTTAAGGGCGTAATTTCCATGTTGCAGCGCCAGTACGACGATACTGGTTCCGATCTGATCAAGCAGAAGTTGGAACAGTATCGGGTCGATCGCTCTTGCGAGGTTTGTCACGGCAAACGCTTGAAAACAGAGGCGCTTTCGGTGCGATTGGGACAGTACGGAATTGTGGATTTAACCAGTATTTC
This sequence comes from Microcoleus sp. S28C3, assembly GCF_036700785.1. Taxonomy (NCBI): domain Bacteria; kingdom Bacillati; phylum Cyanobacteriota; class Cyanophyceae; order Oscillatoriales; family Microcoleaceae; genus Microcoleus; species Microcoleus sp. S28C3. Next base: position 4,483 of record NZ_JAUBPO010000030.1, read on the forward strand.
GATTCGCGAATGTCGCGAACGAGTAAATAATTTGGGATTGAGCGATCGGCAATTCCAAATATCCGATTTAGCCCTGAGAGAAATCAAAGCAAGGCTGCAATTTTTGCTCGATGTCGGGTTAGATTACCTGACTTTAGACCGCGCAGCAATGACGCTTTCTGGCGGAGAAGCCCAGCGAATTCGGCTGGCGACTCAAATCGGTTCTGGTTTGACTGGCGTGCTCTACGTTTTGGACGAACCGAGCATCGGTTTGCACCAAAGAGACAATTTTCGACTGCTGCAAACCTTAACAAAATTGCGCGATTTAGGCAATACTTTGATTGTCGTAGAACACGATGAAGAAACCATGCGAGCGGCAGACCACATTGTCGATATCGGGCCCGGTGCCGGCGTTCACGGTGGCAAAATTATATCGCAAGGAAGTTTAGAAAATTTGCTAACGGCTGAAGAATCTTTGACCGGGGCTTACTTGTCGGGAAAGCGAGTAATTGAAACCCCTAATGAAAGAAGAAAAGGCAACGGCAAAGCTCTTTCAATCACAAATGCGAGGCGCAACAATTTAAAAAATATTGATGTGGAAATTCCGCTGGGAAAACTCGTCTGCGTGACGGGGGTTTCCGGTTCGGGAAAATCTACTTTAATCAATGAATTGCTCTACCCGTCGCTGCAACACTATATCACCAAAAAAGTGCCTTTACCGCCCGATATGGACGCCCTCAAAACTAAAGGGGAACGCTCTCTAGAGGATGTGATTGATAAGGTAATTGTAATTGACCAATCTCCCATCGGCCGCACTCCGCGCTCTAATCCTGCTACTTACACGGGAGTCTTTGATGTGATTCGGGATTTGTTTGCCGAAAGCATTGAAGCCAAGGCAAGAGGTTACAAAGCGGGGCAGTTTTCTTTTAACGTGAAAGGGGGAAGGTGCGAAGCTTGCGGCGGCCAAGGCGTGAACGTGATTTCGATGAATTTTCTGCCGGATGTTTACGTGCAGTGCGAGGTTTGCAAGGGTGCGCGCTACAACCGCGAAACGCTGCAAGTGAAGTATAAAGGCAAGTCGATTTCTGATGTTTTGAACATGACCGTAGAGGAATCTTTGGAGATGTTTAAAAATATTCCCAGGGCGGGCGCCAGACTGCAAACTTTGGTAGATGTCGGTTTGGGTTACATTCAGTTGGGACAGCCGGCGCCGACGCTTTCTGGAGGCGAAGCGCAGCGGGTAAAATTGGCAACGGAACTGTCGCGCCGCGCTACTGGGAAGACGCTTTATTTGATCGATGAACCGACGACTGGTTTGTCGTTTTATGATGTTCACCATTTGCTAAATGTGCTGCAAAGATTGGTGGATAAGGGTAATTCTATTTTGGTAATCGAACACAATTTAGATGTGATTCGGTGCTGCGATTGGGCGATCGATTTAGGCCCGGAAGGGGGAGATAAGGGCGGCGAAATTATTGTGGCGGGGACGCCGGAGGATGTGGCGGCAAATCAGAGGTCTTATACTGGGAAGTATTTGCAAGCGGTTTTGCAGCAGCATCCTTTAGGGGAGGCTGTAGCTGTTAGTTAATTCTCACTACAGCACCTAACCTTCGAGGAAGGGAGATGCTGATGGGGAGTAAGAAAGATGTAGGCGATCGTTGAGCTGCGGTATTGTTTGATTATATCCCTTACTGTACCGCAACTGCGATACAATTAGAAGTTAGCTGTCAAGTCATCAAGCCAGTTGCAATGAAGAGGACAAGTTATAAAATAAGCTTGGTATTCTACTATGTTGGTTATACATTCAAGGTAAAAATATGAGCGATATGCTTTCGGTATTTGACCAACCCAATGATGGACTTTTTTTTGCACATTTGCGTGGTTCAGAAATGCACTGGTTTTTTGTGCAAGGGGCACAAGCGCTGCGGAAGGATCTATATATACCAGGAGTCTTATCGCTCATTAATGGTATAGAGGCAACCCTCCGAATAACCATTCATCAACTTGCAGGCAAGTCCTTTAACGAAGATCTGAGCGATTATAAGTTGCTGAGTAATACTCTGATAAATCAAGCAGGCGACAAGGGAATGCCAATTCTAGCCCTAGCATTTCCAGGTGAAAGTGACTTTATTGAAAATTTAGCAACAACTAAACCTAACCGTGTAGATGTCAAGATCGTTGCCCTAAGAAATGATCTTTGTCACGGAAACGTGACTCCTTTTCTCAATCGAGAACTTGGTGAGTATCTAATTTTTTTTACGCCTGAATGTCTTCGAGAGACATCACAAATATTATTATCAGTATCAAAGCAATGGGTAGAAGAATTGAGCCGATTTCGTCTAACCACTCTTGGCTACTAACAAGGGCTTCCAGCAGACGGTGCTCTGCGCCCACAAGATCGCGGTAATTTTGAAGGCTAGAAGCCACCCGACTGCCTTTCCGACTACAGGTTCGCCGCTGCTGAAGCCCAAGCCGTTAAGCTTAATTTGGAAAAAGATTTGGCATCTCTTCAAGCGCCTCTTGCTCCCGTTTTAAGATCGAGTTACTATAAGTTCTATGCGTATTTTGTCCCGCAGCACCTTGCGAAACTTCTGGGAAACTCATCCAGATGCCTCAGAAGCACTAAAAACTTGGTACTACGAAGCGTCTCACGCCGATTGGCAGAGTCCAGTCGATGTTAAGTCTGCTCATCGTAATGCCAGCATCATTGCCAACAATCGTGTTGTGTTCAACATCAAAGGCAATTCCTATCGGCTGATTGTTGCCATTCGTTATGACATCGGTATTATTTTTATCCGCTTTATAGGCACTCATGCCGAGTATGACAAGGTAGATGCAGAAACAATCTAAACACAAATTGATATATGGAAATACGTCCAATTAGAACCCAAACTGACTATCAGGATGCCCTTCGAGAGGTTGAGTTGCTGTTTAATGCACCTCCTAATACACCTGACTCCGATCGCCTAGATGTGCTCAGTACCCTAGTAGAAGCTTACGAGAAGGCACATTTTCCGATCGCAATACCCGATCCAATTGCAGCCATTCAATACTACATGGAGGCTCGCGGATGGTCTGGTAGCGATTTGGAACAATGTATTGGCAGTCGAGATAGAGTATCTGAGATATTATCTCGCAAACACTCCTTGACTTTGGAAATGATTCGGAAGCTGAATCAAGAGTTAGGAATTCCCGCTGAGATTCTCATCCAGCCCTATGAGTCGCTACAAACCTCCGCCTAACAATAGAACATCATATTTTGGTTGTTGGTAATTTTCTATCGCACAGATAATGCACCCGAACAGTCACAAAGCAGGATTTTGGATTCAAAATTAACTATCTTGAATTGTCGGAGACATTGCCATATTTTGTGCTTGTTGCTGCATGAATTCAATGTCCGATCGCAACCAAGTACGAGGCCCGCTGCACTGATGAGCAATTAACAGCCCCCACAGTCCTTTTTTTGTTAAAATTGGCACGGCTAAATTGGCGCGCACTTTCAGGCTACGCAGAAAATCTCGGTGGCATTGGTGAATTTGTTCTACTTCAATATCTGCAATTGCTCTAACTCTGCCGGCTTCGTACAAAGCAGCGTATTCGCCGTTAAAACACTCATCTGGCCCCGTTGAACCCAAGATGGAGAGGTCGATCGCACTCAACGTCTCGTAAGTCACTCGACCTTGCCACTGTTTGTAAAAATGATAAAGCACCGCGCGATCGCTCTGCAAAATTTCTCGAATGTCGTAGAGGGATGTTTCAATTAATACGTCACGCTTTAGACGATCTGTCAAGCGGTTAACAATGTTTTGCAGGCGATCGCCAGACATAGTATTAACTCCTTTAATTCTTAGTACACTCGCCAGATATTAATTATTGAAATTGCACAACTACCACACCTAAAATTGTTGCGATTCTGGATTTTCGCGCGCTCGAAAAAGAGTAATTTTTGGCTTAGCCGTTGTCTGGATGCCAGCAACATTATACTATTATTTTGACAGAGATAGCAATCTTTTTAGGAAATGGGCGATAGCGTCGGGTCCCGCAAGCTACGGCTTTTTTTGCGCGAAGAACCAGCGGCGGGACGCCTGTTCCACAAATGAAGAGAAAAGGAAGAGTTTACAAGTGCTGGGAGAATTGCTAGATATGCCTAAAGTTGGTTCCTCTCAAAGAGAGTAACTGCTAGGATATCTCGAAAGCTAGAGGAAGCATCAAATATGTCTGTGCTGGAAGCTGCTTGGAAACACGAATTTATCGCTACGAACGGCATCAAACTGCACTATGTCACTCAAGGTTCTGGGCCGCTGATGCTGATGCTGCACGGATTTCCTGAATTTTGGTATTCTTGGCGACATCAAATCCCGGAATTTGCATCAGATTATAAAGTTGTCGCTGTGGATCTCAGGGGTTACAACGACAGCGACAAACCTCAGGATAAATCTGCTTACGTGATGGCAGAGTTTGTGCAAGATGTCAAGGGAATTATTCAGGGTTTGGGATACGAAAGTTGCGTCTTAGTTGGTCACGACTGGGGAGGCGCGATCGCCTGGAATTTTGCTTATGCTTATCCCCAAATGCTGGATAAATTAATTGTGATGAATCTACCGCATCCGGCAAAGTTTGCTGAAGGGTTACGCACTCCCCAACAATTGCTGAAAAGTTGGTACATCTTTTTATTTCAGTTCCCCGTTTTGCCGGAGTTGTTAATTCAGTTGGGCGACTATCAGGCAATTTCTGCTGCTTTGGAAGGTATGGCAGTTGACAAAAACACTTTTACCCCCTCAGATATCGAAGCTTACAAAGATGCGGCTGCCAAACGGGGCGCTCTGACTGCTACTATCAATTATTACCGCAATATGGCTAGCGGATTTCTCGATCGCCAGAATTGGAGCGTGCTGCAAGTTCCGACGCTGATGATTTGGGGAGAAAATGATGCCGCCCTCGGTAAAGAGTTAACCTATGGAACCGCAGATTACGTGCGGGATTTTCAGATTCATTACATTCCTAATTGCAGCCACTGGGTGCAGCAGGAACAGCCGGAGTTGGTGAATAGGTACATGAGGGATTTTTTGGGAAGCAAAGCTGTTTGAATTGATACAGATAAGGTGCGTCAGTCGATGTTTTTGCATCAACTCGAAAGTTTTTGTTTCTGACGCACCCTACCGGAGAGGGTGCAAGGTGCGTCCGATCGAATATACTCTGATACGCCTTCACTCTTTCTCTCTCATCTAACCCAGAAGGACAGACCGAGGTAGGAATCACATAAATTCCATCTAAATGCGCTTCCATCTCAATCTTCTCGCTGTTTCATTCGTAGTAGAAGCTGTTGTCGGTAATCTTGAGATGAAAATGCTTTGCTACCTGATAGCGATTGATGACCTTTCCCACTCTCACCCCAATTTTTTCGGCTCCTCGAAGCGGACGATTCGAGCGGTTGTCAAGCGTGACAATTTTGTCTAACTCTTTTGGCGAACTTTTTCCAGCAGTGGACTTAAGGTTGAAGCATCATTGATATTGCCTTCAAACACTTCTACGGCGATGCGACATCCGGGTCGATAAACACTTCCCCCACCGTCGGATATTCCAAGCCAGCAATAATCCGCAACAGCGTACTTTTACCGCACCCACTTCCAGAGGCAATAATCACCGTTTTCTGGGCATCGCCAATGCGGGAGTCACTTAAGTTAGTCAGTTCTAACTGTTTAGCGGCCGCGGCGGGCGGGTGTGAGTTTGGACTCTTTGTCATGGTAGCGGTAGGTTAAGACCAATTATTAAGAAAATATTAAGAAAACTGAAGACTCTAATTTGATGACTCTATACTCCTCAAAGTAACTACGAAATCTCGATAAAAATACCGTAGTTAAAGAAAAAGTATCGGTGAATCAACAACAAGTTTGGCAAAATTCAGTGACTTCGATCGTTCAGTCTCTAAAATTTGCGATCGCAGCCAGTTCCCAATTGCTGCGATTTTCAGGGCAATTTCTTAAAAGAGCTCAGCATCTAGGACGCTCAGAAAAAGCGTACAGTGTCTTGTTTTTACTAAGTGTAATTCTAAGTATATCAATTGCTGCTTGCTCTGGAACGAGTAGGGCTAATCAAGGCGATATCAAGCTCAACCTAGTTTCCTTCTCAGTGACGAAAGCGGCCCACGACCAAATCGTCCCTAAATTTGTAGAAAAGTGGCAGAAAGAACACAACCAAAACGTCATTTTTGAACGCAGTTATGGCGGGTCTTTAGCGCAAACCGACGAGATCGTTGCCGGCAAACAAGAAGCCGATGTAGTGCATCTGGCCCTCCCATTGGATGTCGTTCGCATCGAAGAAGCGGGTTTAATTAATTCTGGCTGGCAGGACAGAGTTCCTAGAAGGGGAGTAGTTAGTCAATCGGTCGCGGCAATTGTCACCCGAGAAGGCAACCCCAAAGATATTCAAACTTGGGCAGATTTAGCCAAAGAAGATGTAAATGTCATTACAGCGAATCCTCAAACCTCTGGTATTGGTGTTTGGCAATTTTTAGGTCTGTGGGGGTCAGTCACCCAAGAAGGAGGAGATCCTGAACAAGCCCTTGATTTTGTGGGAAAAATCTATAAAAAAATTCCCACCCTAACGAAAGATGCGCGGGAAGCCAGCGACTTATTCTTCCAACAAGGGCAGGGAGATGCCTTAGTAACCTATGAAAATGAAGTGATTTTAGCTGGAACGAACCGACCCAAAACCAGTTATTTTGTTCCTTCCCTCAATATCTCTATCGATAATCCCGTGGCGATAGTTGATAAAAACGTGGATAAGCATGGAACGAGAGAAGTGGCAGCAGCCTTTGTCGATTTTCTCTATTCAGACGAAGCTCAGCAAGAATTCGCCAAATTAGGCTACCGTTCGGTCAATCCCTTTATCGCTCAAGGCACAGAGGTGCAATTTCCCCCAATTAAAACCTTGTTCAATGCTCAAGATTTAGGAGGGTGGCCTTCGATCAAAGAGAAGTTTTTTGCAAAGGATGGCATCTTTGACCAAATTAAGGGCAAGTCCTGAACCTAAACGCCTAATTCACTTTCATTTTTCCAAATTTACGCTCAAATCCTATGAAATTTTCTCGTTGGTTTTACCTAATCCCTCTCATCGTCACGGGCAACCTGATGACGAGTTGTGGCAATTCAGGAGATAAGGAACAGCAAATCAGTATTGATGGTGGTGCTGTGGGCTTTAGCGTTTCCCTCGCCGTCGCCGAAGAATACCAAAAACTTTATCCCAATGCCCAAGTCAGCGTGGCTGCCAGTGGCACAGGGGGAGGGTTTAGCAAGTTTTGTGCTGGAAACCTTGAGATTGCGGGGGCTTCTCGCACTATCAGAGACGAAGAAATCAAAAAATGTGAGGAAAAAGGAATCGAATTTATTGAACTGCCGATGGCTCTTGATGGTCTTGCGGTAGTGGTTAATAAGGAAAATAACTTTGCCAAATGTCTAACGATTAAAGAATTAGACACAATGTGGAATGCCAAATCCGAAGGCAAAATTACCAGTTGGAAGCAAATCAATCCCGACTTTCCAGACGAAAAACTGTTGCTGTTTGCCCCTCCTTCCGATACGGGAACCTTTGATTATTTCACCCAAGCCGTAACGAGTAAAAGGAAAAATAGTCGTACCGACTTTACCCCCAGTCGCAACCAAAATACCCTCGTTCAAGGGGTGATTGGCAATAAATCGGGACTGGCATATCTGGGAATTGCCTTCTTGCTCCAAAACCAAGACAAATTGAACGGGGTGGCGATTGAAAATGCGAATGGAGAATGTGTTAAACCAGTTCCCCTTGATAACGTTCTGAGAAATATCTATAGCCCCCTTTCTCGCCCCCTCTTTATCTACGTCAATAAAAACTCCCTGACAACCAATCCTTCCCTGGAAAGATTCGTGAAATTCTATTTAGAAAATTCTTGGAAATGGGTGGATGGTGTGGGCTATGTAGCGTTACCCGATGAAGCTTATGTGAAAACTAAGCAAAAATTTGAGCGGCGTGAAACCGGAACGAAGTTCAAAAAAGCCAAACCCGGCGAACCCATTACTAACTTTATTTAAGGAGGAAATCTCAAGCCAATGACCCTAACTCCTAGTTCCTTTGATGACTCCCTTTTCGCTGCGGATGACTTCTTGCTTAAGAAGGCTTCTGAAGATGTCCCAGAAAAGATTATTGGTGCAGTTTTATTTGCCTGTGCCTTCGTGTCCGTTGCCACCACCTTTGGTATTGTCTGGATCATTTTCCAAGAGACTTTGGGTTTTTTCCAAGAAGTGTCCTTAGCCCAGTTCTTTCTGGATACCCGATGGACTCCCCTGTTTGCCGAGGCCCATTTTGGCATCTGGCCGCTGCTGAACGGAACGTTTTTAACATCTGCGATCGCTATGACTGTGGCGGTTCCCTTGGGGTTGTCTTCAGCCATTTACCTGAGTGAATATGCCCAACCGAAAGTGGCAGCCGTGTTACGCCCTGCTGTGGAGTTATTGGGGGGAATTCCCACAGTAGTTTATGGTTACTTTGCTTTGCTCTTTGTCACTCCGGTTCTGCGGTATCTTTTCCCCTTAGAGATTTTTAATGCCCTCAGCGCTGGGTTAATGATGGGCATTATGATCACCCCCACCGTCGGTTCCATCAGCTTAGATGCCATTCAATCGGTTCCCCGTTCTCTGCGGGAAGGTTCCTATGCCTTGGGCATTACCAAACTAGAAACCATTTTTAAAGTGGTTCTTCCGGCTGCCTTGTCTGGGATTATGGCTTCGATTATTTTAGGCGTTTCCCGCGCAGTGGGAGAAACCATGACCGTTCTGATTGCGGCTGGATCGCAGCCCCGCCTCACCGTCAATTTCATGGAATCCGTCGCCACCTTGACCGCTTTTATGGCGGAGATTTCGGGGGGAGATAGTCCCAGGGGTAGCCTCAGTTTTAAGACTTTGTATGCGGTGGGAGCAGTTCTGTTCGTGATTACATTGTCTCTCAATATGGCCAGCTTTTGGATTTCTAGTCGCTTTAAGGAAAAATACGACTGATTGCTATGGTTAAATCAACTCCAACAAACAATTCCGTCAACACTGCCGAATTTACCGACAATATAGAACGCCGAGAAGCGATCGGTAAAGTCTTTGAGTATCTATTCTTAATTGGGTTACTCATCGGTTTATTTGTCCTCGCCTTACTGGTTCTTAATATCCTTCATGATGGACTTGGCAGATTGCTAACACCGGGGTTTCTCACGGAAACGCCTTCCCGTTTTGCCGAACGCGGAGGTATCCGTCCAGCCATTATTGGGAGTTTCTTTCTGGGACTAATCGTCCTTCTGGTTGCGGTTCCCATTGGGGTAGGGGCTGCTTTGTATCTAGAGGAATACGCCCCTAAAAAGTGGTGGACTGCGCTGATTGAGATTAATATCGGGAATTTAGCGGGGATTCCTTCTATTGTCTATGGCTTACTGGGTTTAGGGGTCTTTAACTATTTACTAGGGTTTGGGCCTACCTTGATTTCGGGGGCATTAACCCTTGCCCTATTGTCTTTACCCGTCATTATCGTCACAGCGAGGGAGGCGATTCGGGCTGTTCCCGACTCCCTGAGAAATGCTTCCTATGGACTGGGAACTACCAAATGGCAAACCATTCAACACCATGTCTTACCCTATGCCATTCCGGGAATTCTTACGGGGGTGATTATTTCTGTCTCCCGCGCCATGGGGGATGCTGCTTCTTTGGTGGTCGTGGGTGCTGTCAGTTTCCTCACGTTTAATCCGGGTTTATTCCAACGATTTATGGCGTTACCCATTCAAATTTTCAGCTATATCACTCGTCCTGAACCGGGGTTTGCCAGTGCAGCCGCAGCGACGATTATTGTGCTGATTATCTTGATTTTGGCGCTTAATGCCGTCGCTATCTATCTGCGCCAACGCTATTCCAGCCATTAATTAACTTGAGTTGTCAAGATTAAGGAGACCATTTCAGATGACTAACAGTAATACCAAACTCAACACGGACGATAGCGTGTTTGATGCAGAAGGCGTAAAGGTTTATTACAATGGCTTTTTAGCCCTTGTCGATGTCCATATCAAAATTCCCCGTCAAAAAATTGTGGCTTTTATCGGTCCTTCAGGCTGTGGCAAAAGTACCTTATTGCGTTGCTTCAATCGCATGAATGATTTAATCCCTGGTGCCAAGGTGGAAGGGAAACTCATTTATCGCAACCGCAATATTTACGATCCGCAAGTGAATTCCGTCAAATTGCGGCGACAGGTGGGAATGGTGTTTCAAAGACCGAATCCGTTTCCCAAGAGCATTTATGAAAATATTGCCTATGCCCCCAGAACCAACGGTTATCAAGGAAATCTGGATGAATTAGTGGAATCTTCTCTGAAACAAGCTGCTATCTGGAATGAGGTCAAGGATAAACTGCAAGATAAAGGAACGGCGTTATCCGGGGGACAACAACAGAGGCTTTGTATTGCCCGCGCGATCGCTATGAAGCCCGATGTCTTGTTAATGGATGAACCTTGCTCTGCTCTCGATCCCATTTCTACCCGACAGGTTGAAGAACTGTGCTTAGAACTTAAGGAAAGATACACAATTATTACGGTGACTCACAATATGCAACAAGCGTCAAGAATCGCGGATTGGACGGCATTTTTCAATACAGAAACGGACGATCAAGGCAAACGACGCGGCAAATTGGTGGAGTTTGGTCCCACTGAACAAATTTTCCGTTCTCCCCAAACCAAAGAAGCCGAAGAGTACATCAGTGGACGCTTTGGTTAAACGCAAGTGTCAGATTTAGGCGTTACGCATTGTCAGCAATGACATTACGTTGGTCATAAGCATTAGGTTAAAAAAACAATTTATTCCTAAAATTAACCCTATAGGTTCATATTCCGCTCGGCAGTTAGCCTTAACTCTTGCCTACAGAGTTTTAGTTCATGGCGAAATTGAGGCTTATTTCAATAGGGTTCAGTTAACGCTCAAACCGTGGTAAACTAGGTATTGTATCCAAAAAGGGAGAGCAAGTTAGCGTGCATCTCAAATAATTCTCATTAGTATCTTCCAAAATCCCAAGCACGGAGATATTCAAAGCAATAGAAATGGCGAGTCGGACTACTGCAATCTTTCCAGGCGATTACTAAAACGAAGGTTGAAGAGAAACGTCATCGTGCCTTACCATTACAACTGGTAGTGTGTCTGGTAATTGCCATGAGTCTGTGGTCGAAAGATTCAATGCGGGATGTACTAAAAAATTTGATTGATGGTCTTAATGAAGGGTGGAGAAAACTTGGTAAATATTGGCGATTTCCATGTGTATTTCGGCAATTACTCAAGCCAGACAAAGATTAGGAGCAGGCCTGATGAGACAGTTGTTTCATTCTGCAAGTGCGACCAATGGTGACAGTTGAAACACTAGGAGCTTTTATCAACGAACTTAGAGTCGTAGTGATAGACGGAACCTGCTTAGATCTCCCCGATCGTGATGAAAATGCCAGAGTTTTTGGTCGGGAAAGGAAGTCGCCCCGCTACAAAAGTAGCATTCCTTTGCATCTAGATTAATCATTTTAGTAGAGGCAGCAACACATTTAATATTTGATGCCTTAATGTGTCCATATAAAATGGGAGAAAGAGTAAGATCGTTAAAGTTTTGGAGATCGGTAACGCCGGGAATGCTATTGATGTGGGATAGAGGCTTACATTCTTATGCGATAGTAGAAGCTACAGTCAGTAAAGGTTGTGAGTATTTGGGGCGAATTCCCTGCAACGTTAAATTCTTAAACGAAATACAATTAGATGATGATTCGTATGTGAGTTGGATTTACCCCTGATAGCAAATTAAGGAAAAAAGGATTTAAGCCCATACAGGTAAGAGTAATTGAGTACACAATTGAGAATTACGATCGCCCAGAAGCAAAAATTAGATATCGTTTAATTACCAGCTTGTTGGACGCTGAAAAATTTACTGCCCAGTTACTTGCCTGTGAATATCATCAACGTTGGGAAGTCGAGAATACGATTGATGAACTCAAAGTACATTTATTAGGACGAAAAACTCATATTCGTTCTCACAGAGCATTCATAAGTTGTGCAAGAAATTTATGGTTTACTACTAGGACACGCTTGCTGTAAGGTCGTTAATTTTTCAAGCTGCAAGCAAGGCAAGCATTTCACCCTTGCGTCTTTATTTTACTGGAACATTACGAGTTGTTCGTCGCGCGCTCCCAAAATTTCAGGGGTTACAACCACAATAAATTCTCTTTTTTTGAGTTTGTTAACTTGGGAGATTCTGGATCAAAATATACCGGAAAGAGTCCAGAGAAACAACCCCATAGTCGTGAAAAAAACTGGCTCAAAATTTCGGTCTAAACAAGTTAAACACAGAGGTAGTGGAATCATAATGAATACTTCTGTATTGATTGTTTTAAGCACTGCATAGCCCTTAACTAAACCGTATTGGTTCACCTTGCGGTTTACGATGCGGCAAATGCGATCGCCAAAACTCAGAAAGTATACAAAGTTCCAGCACCAGCACCCGCCGGTACACCTGCTGAAGCAGCAGCAGCACATCGCGTGCTAGTAAATTTGTACCCAAAACAAACAGCAACTTTAGAAGCAGCAAAAACAGCTTTTTTGGCGACAATCGCTAAAGGAAAATCAAAAACAGATGGCGTACAATAGAGAGAGTTTGTAGTGAACAATATCTGAGAATGGCGAAAAGATGATGGTGCGACTGTCGAGGTGAAATATACTCCCGTTAATCAAACTGGTTATTGGCAGCCCATACCGCCGGGTTTGAAACCAGATTCTATGCCACACTGGAAAAATGTCAAACCTTTTGCCATGACTAAATATTCGCAGTTGTAAATAGCGAATATGCCGAGTTTGACGAGCGAAGAATATGCAGCATATCTCAACAAACTAAAATAATTAGGAGCAAAAAATAGTAAAATTCGCACACCCGATCAAAGTGCGATATCCAAATTTTGGCTGGACAGTGCAGGTACTGTCACTCCTCCCGGAAATTGGAATCAAATTGCTGCTGATATTGCTATTAGACGCGGCAATACTTCGAGCAAAACGTGGGTTTATTTGCAGTGTTGAATATTGCTCTCGCCGATGCCAGCATCATCGACGGCTACCAAAAATAAACGTTCAATCGGTGGCGACTAATTACAGGAATCCAGCAAGCAGATAAAAACGGCAATCCTCAGAAAGCAGCGGATGCAAATTCGACGCCGTTACTCAATACTACATTTTCCCCAGCTTATGTTTCGGGACATAGTACCTTTGGCGGTGCAGCAAATGTAGTTTTGACAGCTTTCTTCGGCGATAATGTTAGTTTTACCACCGTCGCCGATGCTTCGGTAAATTTGCAGCCTCGGGCTTTTAAAAGTATTACTGAGGCTGCGGAGGAAGCCGGGATGAGTCGCATTTACGGTGGTTCTCACTGGTTGTCGGACAATCGAGATGGGTTAACAGCGGGCAGGAATTTGGGCAAGTACGTTGTGGAGAAGTTTTAGTAACAGGAATTACGAAAAGTTTCTTAAGAAAATTGACTTTTGACTAATAACTAATAACTTAAGTCATCAGTCATTACCATCTAAAAATTAAAATCCAAAATCTAAAATCTAAAATCTAAAATCGTATGACTACCTGCTATATTTATAGGCGTGATGTAATCATTAGTCATTACTCCCGTGTTCTTGAAAATAACTGTTCGGAATTTTACGCTCGCCATTTTAATGGCCCTCAGCCTAGCGTTGTTCAGCGGAACGACAATTTTTTCTCAAAACATCGAAACAATTAAAATTTCAGCCAATGCTGCGGGTGTTAGCACTCGCTACATCGGTGCAGTCGAGGGCAATATCAATTTCGACATCAAAGATTTGCAAGATTTGGGAATTAATACCTACCGCATTTACGGCGGGATGTCCCGATGGGAACCCGAAGACGATGATGGTAAATACGGGTGGCCGGAAATATCCCAAATTAAGGCAAATCCCAATATAATTAATTGGGCGCATTGGGATAAGATTATGACCGATCCGCCCCAGGGTAGCGATTATTGGTGGTCGGGAAAACCTGGTATAGTTTGGCAAGGCAATGCCCGGACTATTTTTAATAGTCTCAAACAAGCAAATATTCGCCCGGTTGTGAGTATTCGGAATGTTGATAATAACTGGAAGCCGAGTTGGGCGCTGCAACTGAATCCGCCGCGCCCAAAAGAAGATTGGAACGAGTGGTGGGAACACGTTTTTGCTACGGTTTATTGGCTGAATGTTCGCAATGATTACGGCGTTGATGATTGGGAAATTCACAACGAACCGGACAATCGCGCTCAGGGTTGGGGCGGGACTATGGCTGACTATTTTGAGTTGGTTAAAGTGGCAAAAGATGCGATCGACTTTGTTTACAAAACTTATTTGCCCGATCGCACTTACCGCATCCACGGCCCGAAAACCGTAGGTGGCAGCAATTGGCCGGCTAGTGCTTTGCAGGAAATACCGAATTATTTCAATACAGTCAATGTCCACAACTACGATGCAGATATTTCTAACTACACCCGCAAAGTGCGCGGCTGGATGAACGGTACTGTCCGCGCTAACTCGCAGCTTTGGGTCGGAGAATGGGGAACTTACAACATTAGCTACGGCAATTTATCTTTAGCTTTAAATTTGATTAAGAATTTGATTCGAGGTTCCCAACCGGGGGATAATTATATTTACGGCAGTCACATATTCTGTTTGTACGACTGGGGCAAGCCCGCAGTGGTGGAAGGTTTGCTAGGGGACGAGGGAAAACGGCGTGCAGGCTACTATGCTTTGCGGATGGGAATTAGGGCTTTGCAGGGCGGGAAAGCTACCTTTTTTCCTATTCCTAACAGTTCGGATATAATGGCAGTTGCAACTCTCGATGCTAGCAAGAATGTTTACTTGCTTGTTGTCAACGATCGAGCCAAATCTTACACAGTAAATGCAGATATTTCGGCTCTGATAAAAGCCGGTAAGGGCACGGTGCGGGAGTTCAGTTCTAACAAAATGGATGAGGTTGTTGGTAGCTTAACGCTGAAGGGTGGCAATGCGAGTTTTGCGGTGGCGGGGAACAGCGCTATTCTCATCAAGTTCGATCGCCAGAATTGAAGCTCAAATCCTCGGGTCATAATTGGGATAAGATACAATTAGTTATGATCGGAATTATTTATTTTCTGCCTGTTTAGCCCTCGAACCCTCGAACCCTCAAACCCTAGAACCCCTAATTGCACAGTAGCAATACCTAAATCGTCATGTTGTGATTCCCCTCCTGTCGCTGGTAAATTGGTAGCGTGCAGGTATCTTGCCTCAAACAGAATCCGAGCAAGAGTTCCGTTGAGGGCGAGAAAGTAAGGTGCAATCTAGACAATCGCAGAAATTCTTGCTCGTAAACCCGCAGCAGTTACGCTAAGCGAGGAATTGCCCGCCAGCCTTCATGTCCGCCCTCTGGCAGATAGCATTGGTTCTGAAAGTCAGAACCGGCCAATTATCAGGAATTGGCACGGAATTAATTTTCAATGCCAAGATGCTGGAAGTAGGAGTGAGTCTAATCGTACAGAAACTTTGAGCGCGCTGGGAAATCTCGCGGGCAAAGCCTCTCAATCAACCTGCTGCTCGCGATCGGCTGTTTCCAACAAATATCACTTTTATGCCCCCTGATGTTTATTCCCTCCCTCAGTCAGGTCATCAACCGCAATCCCCTCACTGTCACCCCTGAGACGCCCGTAGAAAAGGCGATCGAGCTGATGAGCAGCACAGGAGCCAGTTACGTCCTCGTGGTAGAACCGCGCGGGAATTCTCAATTCGGAAATCCCACGAACGGGACTTCCCCACAATCGCGGGAACAGTTGGGTTTCTACAGCGGCGTACCGCGTGCGGTACAGGCAGGAGGCAACGGGCTGGGTCTCAACGGCTCAAAAGCTCCCTATGCGGGCGGCCAGACAGTGCTAGGGATTTTTACAACGCGAGATGTCGTACAGCTAAATTCGATCGGCGCTGCTTTGAGGGGATTTGCGATCGAGCAAATCATGATCAGAACCGTAACTGTAGCCCGAGAATCAGAAATTTCCGACTTTTTTGCCTTAGCAAATCTGCTGGAGAAAAATCATATCGGCCATTTGCCCATCGTCAGCGACACTGAAGAACTTGTCGGTATAATTAGCTCTCAAAGCTTGGTGCAAATGTTGCAGGGAATTGGGGAATCGACACAAAAAGCAATTAGCAGCGCTTCGCCACCTGCGGCTTTCGCGTTCCCTCCGCCGCTGCCAATTCAGCATCCGAAATTAGAGCTGCCCGCGAGTTTAATTAAACTTTATCAAATCCCTCAAATCGCAGCCTCGCGAATTATTCACGCTCCTGCTACTTCTTCGGTTCGCTATTTGGCGCAACTGATGTTCAGACACAATGTTAGCTATGTATTAATCACTGAAACCCCCGAACAACACTCGACTGGTGCTGCTCAAAATCCCAAATTTACAAATCCCAACATTCACAAACTGGTTGGCGTGGTAAGTTCGCGAGACATCGTGCACTTGCAGGCCCTGGGAAGAGACTCCAACAAAATTAAAGCGGGAGCGATTTGCAGCAGTTCGCCACCGCTGGTGCGATCGCACTCTACCCTCGAAGCAGCAGTCGCCCTGCTGCAAAAAAACTACTGCCAGTTGCCTTTATTAGTCCTCAACGAAAGCAATCACCCGATCGGGATTGTCAATCCTAAAACTATCCTTTTACAAGCGCTGGATTCAAAATCTCTTCATTCTGGCTTAATCGCTTTGCAGCGCCAGCTAGAATCTAGCAACGCTCAATACAAAAGACTCTCAGCAGAAATACAGGGGAGGGCAGCAAATAGCCACGTCGCGGCTGAAATTTCTCACAACAGTTTCGTAGAGCGCCCAAATCTCCCCCCTGCAGTCAACAATCAGGGGATCTGGGACTGGAATCTCGAAACAGATGAGTTTTTTTATTCGGCGCGGTGGCAAGAAATGCTGGGCTACCAAGAAGGGGAAATCTCGAATCGCCGATCGGAATGGTGGAGTCGCATCCACCGAGATGATATTGACTCCGTAAAGGCAGCTTTAGAAGAGCACTTCGCCCAAAAAACACCGGATTTTTCAGCAGAATATCGGATGTACTGTAAAGACGGCAGCACTCTCTGGGTGCTGAACCGGGGTCAAGTTTTGCGCGGCGCTACGGGCAAACCGCTGCGGGTAGTAGGAACTCATACAGATATTACTGCAAACAAGCAGTTAGAACTCACAAACCGCGCTCATAATCAGGAGCAATTCCAACTATTTGACTCTTTGAAAGCAACAGTAATTTTCCAGATAGATGCGGCAGGGGTTTGGACATTTCTCAACCGCGCTTGGACGGAAATTACGAGTTTTTCGGTTGCCGAAAGTTTGCAAACTAATTTTTTAGATTGGGTGCATCCAGATGAGCGCGCGCAATGTGCAAATTTATTGGAGTCTTTGCTGTCGGGCAAGTCGGAATTTGAACGACGAGAACTGCGATTTAAGTGCAAGTCGGAGGCGGGGAAAAACTACTTGGGAATTCACAGTAATTCGGGCTTTATTTCAGTAGAAATATTTGCCCAAGTCCGGCGGAATTCCCAAGGTGAAATAGCGGGAATTTTAGGGACTTTGCACGATGTCTGCAACCGCGTCGAAGGGGTTGAGGATCTGCGGGAAAGCGAGCGGGCAATTCGATCGCTCTACGAGGTAATGGTGAGTTCGGAAGGCTCTTTTGACGATCGAACGATCCGGTTGCTGGCAATGGGTTGCAGTCAGTTTGGGATGGATATCGGGCTGTTGGGCAGGGTTTTGGGCGATCGCTACGAAGTGATCGCGGCTTATGTACCGGAAGATTTTCCCTTTGGATTTGCTAAAGGAGACGGTTTTGCTTTGAGCAGAACCTTTGAGCGAGAGGTTTTGCGATCGAGCGAACCTATTTCTGTCGAATCAGCCGGCACTACTCCGTGGCGCAACCACCCCGCTTACAGCGTGCGCAAGTTGGAGGCTTTTGTGGGAACGAGGGTAATAGTGCAAGGGCGAATTTTTGGCACTTTGAGCTTTACTTCCCGCACCACTAAATCTCCTTTGAAACCGCTGAATTTTGAAATTTTAAAGTTGATGGGCAATTATATCGGCGCGGAAATTGCCCGCGAAGAGCGAGAGCGAACTTTGCAAGGTCAGTACCAGCGCGTTTTACTACTCAAACAAATTACTCAAAAAGTGCGATCGACTTTAGATACTCAAGAAATTTTTCAGACTACCGCCACCCAAATCGGTCGCGTATTTGGCGTCAATCGCTGTACAATTCACACCTATCTTTCCCAACCTTATCCGCACCTTCCTTGCGTCGCGGAATACTTAGAACCAGGTCACGAATCTGCTTTAGATTTAGAACTTTCTGTCACTTATAACCCCTACACAGAAAAACTCCTCGCTGAAGATATAGCCCTGGCATCTCCTGATGTGTTTGCCGATCCTTTGCTCGAATCTTCGGGGCCGATGTGCCGCCGCATCGGATTAAAATCTATGTTGGCGGTGCGCACTTCCTATCAAGGAGAACCGAATGGAATTATTACTTTGCACCAGTGCGATGCCACTCGCCAGTGGAATTCCGACGAAATTGAACTGTTAGAAGATGTTGCCGCTCAAGTGGGAATTACGTTAGCTCAAGCACAACTTTTAGAAACGGAAGTTCAGCGACAGCGACAGTTAGCAGAGCAAAATGAAGCTTTGGATCAAGCGCGACAAGCGGCGGAAGTTGCTAACAGAGCTAAGAGCGAATTTTTAGCGACTATGAGTCACGAAATCCGCACTCCGATGAATGCGGTAATCGGGATGACGGGTTTGTTGCTCGATATGGATCTAACTCCAGAACAGCGGGATTTTGTAGAGACAATTCGCACCAGCGGCGATGCTTTGCTGACTATTATTAACGATATCTTAGACTTTTCCAAGATTGAATCGGGAAAAATGGACTTGGAACGCAGCCCCTTCGATCTGCAAAACTGTATAGAAGAATCTCTGGAATTGCTGGCTCCGAGAGCATCAGAAAAAGGTTTAGAGCTGGCTTACTTTATTGACAGTTCTGTTCCGAAAAACATTTTAGGAGATGTCACTAGGCTGCGCCAAATCTTGGTAAATCTACTAGGAAATGCAGTTAAGTTTACAGAATCGGGAGAAATTGTCGTCTGCTGTACGGCTAGAAAAATTGAGCAGGTAGCTGCTAAGAGTTCGCCGGAAATAATCAATATTTTAGAGCCGCAACCGTTAGTAATTAACCAGAGACGGTTGGCAGATAGCAGACAATACGAGATTCAATTTGCTGTCCAAGATACGGGAATTGGCATTCCGCCAGACCGGATCGATCGCCTGTTTAAAGCTTTTTCGCAAGTGGATGCTTCGACAACGCGACATTACGGCGGGACGGGTTTGGGACTGGCTATCAGCCAGCGTTTGAGCGATCTGATGGGGGGTACAATGTGGGTTGTCAGCCAGGTTTGTCCGGGAAGTTCTAAGTCTCAATCGGCAGTTTCTGCGATCGGACAAAGTACCGCTGGCAGGTCGCCTGCAGAATTTACTTCCCCGCCGATATCGGGTTCGGGTTCGATTTTTTATTTCACGGTTATTGCTGAAGCTAATGAAATCCTGACTGAGGAAAAAAGGCCGGAATTTGCCGCTGGTAAGCACTTGTTAATTGTCGAGCATCATGCCATTAATCGGCAAGTTTTGAGCCGGCAGGCAGAGTCTTGGGGAATGATACCGGTAGCTGTAACTTCCGGTGCTGAGGCTTTGGAAATCATCAAACAAAACTCGGCGATCGATTTAGCTATTTTGGCGATGAATCTACCAGATATGGACGGTGTGGCTTTGGCTGTGCAGATTCGGAAATTTGAGCTGAGCAATTTGTCTGGCGGCGACGACCTAAATCCGAATGCCATCCAAGTTAAAAATCCTCGCAAAGTTGCGCTACCTTTGGTGCTGTTTACTTATTTAAGCAAGGCGGAAGTTTGGAAAAAACTTGAAACTACAGAAGTACATTTTTCGGCTTTTTTAACTAAGCCTCTAAAACAGTCACAGTTTTATAATGTGTTGCTGCAAGTTTTTGGATATGTTACCGGAAAAAGCAGCAGGGGAGAAGTTTCAAATGTGGTGACTTTGACTTCGGGATTGAAGTATTTTGAAAAATCTCAAGAACAGCACCGCGTGCAGCGGACGCCGGCTGTTTTGAGGCAGGTTGCTACCAATTCAGCGGGACAGGATGCAGCTAATTCTAGTCAGATTCGGATTTTGCTGGCCGAGGACAATGTGGTGAATCAAAAAGTCGCTACGCATTTGCTAGATAGGATAGGATATCGGGCTGATATTGCTGCTAATGGGTTGGAGGTTTTGGAGGCCCTGAAGCGGCAATCTTACGATGTTGTGCTGATGGATGTGCAGATGCCGAACATGGACGGGTTGGAAGCGACGCGCCGCATTTGTCAGGAATGGCCTGCTAACAAGAAGCCGAGAATTATTGCGATGACTGCTAATGCGATGCAGGGCGATCGCGAAAAGTGTCTGGAAGCAGGTATGGACGATTATATTACTAAGCCAGTGCGCCGGGAAGAGTTGGCGATCGCCTTGAGCAAGTGCTCACCTCTGCATCGGGATGAATTGGATGCCGTTACTGAGCCTAAAAATCAAGATATTTCCGATGGACTTGACAGTGATGCTGCTGGATATTCGAGCGTCAAACCGGGAGCAGATTCGCCGATTGATTTTCATGTTTTGCACAATCTCCGCGAGCTAGACGATGAGGAAGACCCGGATTTTTTGGGGGAGCTGATTAAGATATATTTGTTAGACGCACCGCAGCATTTAGAAACTATTAAGGAGGCTATTTTTCTCGGCGATGCTGATAGTTTGAAGCTGGCTTCTCACACGCTCAAGTCGAGCAGCGCCAATTTAGGAGCCGTGTCTTTTTCAGCAGTTTGCAGGGAGTTGGAGTATATGGGCCGCGTGGCGTCTGAGTCGGGAGGGGAACAGGTTTTTGATGTGAGTACGGCGCGCGATCGCCTGTTGGAAGCCCAAGTGGAGTGGGAAAAGGTGCGGGCGGCTTTTGAGACGGAATTGGAAACGGGGAAGTTGCGATCGCAAATGGGGTAATTTGTTATTTGTTATTTGTTATTTGTTGGTTGTTATTGGTTATTTGTCAGTTTCAATAACCAATGCCCCATGCCCCATGCCCCATGCCCCATGCCCCATGCCCATATTTAACTTTCGCCTAAATACGCTTTGCGAACAGTTTCATTTGACTGCAAATCGCTAGCAGTACCGGCGACTACAACCTGACCTGTTTGGATGACATAGCCGCGGTGGGCTACACTTAAAGCCATGCGGGCGTTTTGCTCCACCAGTAAAATAGTTGTTCCTTCAGCATTAATATCGCGGACGATCGCAAAAATTTGACTGACTAACATCGGTGCCAATCCCATACTCGGCTCGTCCAATAATAACAAGCGGGGCCGCGACATCAAAGCCCGGGCGATCGCCAACATTTGCTGTTCGCCGCCGCTGAGAGTTCCCCCTTTTTGATTAATTCTTTCTCGCAAACGGGGAAATAAATTTAATGCTTTTTCCATATCGGACTTGATACCGAGAGTATCGTTGCGGAGATAAGCACCCATCTCTAGGTTTTCTTGCACCGTCATTCGCGGAAAAATTAGCCTCCCTTCCGGACTTTGAGAAATCCCCAAACGGACGATCGCCTCTGTAGATAGTGTTTCTAAAGGCTTTCCCTCAAATAATACAGTGCCTTGGCGCGGGCGCAGCAGTCCTTGAATCGTGCGGAGAGTTGTTGTTTTCCCTGCCCCGTTGCTGCCGATTAATGTCACAACTTCTCCCTGCGAGACTGTTAGCGATACTCCTTTGAGAGCGTGGATATTTCCGTAGTAGGTGTGAATGTCTTTAATTTCCAACATAATTACTCTTTCTGCTTTGTGCTTTATTATATTATCCCGGCTAATTATAAATATTTATTGCATTTATTTAAAGTTAACCTTTTTTAGAGTAAGCAGTAATTTTACTTAGATCAACACCAGCCCTAGCTCCCATAGAATGTATTTTTAGTAGCTGTGGCGACCAACTTTACATAATTTTTACTTAAACACAAGCTTTCTTGACAGTAGCTTTACAAAAATCTCTAAGTAAATAGGTAGTATTAATAGGTAAGCGCAACCAACCGCTACAATTTACCAATAAAAGCATTTAAAAATTTTCAAATTTCATGACATTTACCATGAAATTAAATCACAGTACCGGAGCGATCGCATTTTTATTAGCAACTCCTTTAGTAACCGGCTTGACTGTAGGCATTAGCCCTAGCAGTGCTGCAATAATCGCAGGTTCTGCAGCAGCAGTAACCATTGACAACTTCAGTCACATACCGACTGATAGAGGTACATCTACTAACATTTACACTCAGACAATAGCTAAGAACGGTTCAGTTATTAGCGAGGCAACTGCTGATGCAGTTTTTCTATCTAACTGTCACGAATTGCTGGCTGCAAATCTCTCGCAAAATAAAGTGCAAGGTGACGGCAATAACTATTCCGGTTTAGCCCAAAGTCAAGCAGCAGTTCTCGGTGACTTCGACATTGATGCCGAAGAAACTTTTTCCTTCAATTTCCAGACATTTTTATATCTTTTAACATCAGTTGACAACCGCCAATCCGAACGCGCCAGCGCGAATGGCAGTATATCTTTCTGGTTGATTAACACTGTTACTAACATTCTGTTAGACTCTTTTCAAATTGCCAGCGGTTTAGACTCTTCTAGTGGCTTTTATTTGAATGGGTTTGCCAGCAACAGCTTTAATCCCACAGCCATTAATTTTAATTTAATGGCTCAAGGAAGTGCAGCAACAAGCCTCCTGTATACTTCTGGGGTGTATTCGCGGACATTCGGCAGCGCCACTAGCTTAAGGTTAGTAGAAATTAAGAATAATATCGCAGAGGCAGAAGCAGAAGCAGTTCCCGAACCGAGCGCAGTATTAGGTACTGCAATATTTTTAGGATTGTTTATCAGGGGGCGGAAACTCAATAATAAATTGTCTCAATTCAAATCAAAAGTTTAGGAAAATTCCTGAAAATTAATTCGTAAGGTGCACATTGTGCACCTCATATCTTTTCCGTTGAATTGCTCGTTATAAAATGCTGTTGTCCGGGGCGGGTTGATAAATATTATCGATAGGAATGACAGATTTTTTGTCAAACCCGCCCCTAATTTTATTGCGGTTAATTTGCCGGAGATTCTATCATTTTTTCGTATAGTTCGCACTGCGCACTCACTTATCTGTCGGCATACAATACCGATTATCCATGTCCATCTTCTTCTTTTCCCAAATAGGCCTCAATCACACGAGGATCGGCGCGAACTTCGGCAGGAGATCCCTCAGCAATTTTAGTACCGTACTCCATAACACTGACGCGATCGCTAATTCCCATAACCACCTTCATATCATGTTCAATCAGCAAAATACTCAAATCCAACTCATCGCGAATCCGGTAAATAAAGCGAGTTAAATCAGCCGTTTCGTTCGGGTTCATCCCTGCCGTCGGTTCGTCCAAAAGCAACACTTTCGGATCGGAAGCCAAAGCCCTCGCAATTTCCAATCTCCGCTGGTCGCCGTAGGAAAGATTTTTTGCCAACTCCGGCGCTTTAGAAGCACCTAAACCGACAAAATCCAGCATACTCAAGGCTTTTTTCTTAGCTTCCCGTTCCTCCAAAATCACAGCCGGAGTGCGGAGGATTGCGCCCAACAAACCTGTTTTTAATCGGCAGTGTCTACCTACTAAAACATTATCCAGCACAGTCATGTTGTTAAACAAGCGGATATTTTGAAAAGTTCTAGCAATGCCGAAAGTTGTCAGGCGATCGGGCGGTAAACCCGTTATATTCTTCTGTTCCAAGAGCAACTGACCTGCACTCGGTTTATAGATGCCCGTAAGCATATTAAAAAATGTTGTTTTTCCGGCACCGTTAGGGCCAATTAAACTGGCGATTGAGCCTTTTTCCAAAGTTAAACTAACCTGGTTGACGGCAGTCAAACCCCCGAACCGCATTGTAAGTTGCTGTGCTTCTAATAATGACATTTTTGTTGTGTTTCCTAATATTTTAGAGTAGTGCGAGCGGGATGATCGCGAGCTTTCACGCACGCGAATCAATTTGGGATATTTTAGGACATATTCTCTAACGTACAGACAAAATAGAACTTAAAAAGATTAGATTCTAGCGAACGGCTGGGGCGATACTGTGCGTGTAAATCTGCAGTCGAAAAGTTTTCAATAACTTTGAGATTGAGTTCGTCAGCCAAAGTGGCAATATTTTCAAACCCAGTAATCCACGGTACATACATACTTTCGTATTTATCTATGTAATCATTGAGATCTTGGTAGCCCGTGGTTCTCAAAATCACCTTTTCCGACATATAATCAAAGGACAATCGGAAATTATGAACATTGTCGCGAATTTGTTCTAATACAAATATTACATCTTTTTTGTCAAGCAAGGTAGTGTTGCCTTCCCACAAGAAATATGTCGGTCGAGCGAAATCAAATTCACTCTGTTTCAGCAAAGAGATTAAACCGTCTTTTACGTAATCCCCGGGAAGGTAGCGAACATTGGCAGTAACTTTGTTAGCTTTGAGAGTTTCTTCTTTTAATTGAAGAGTCGCGCGGTCGTCTATTTCAAAATAAGTGACTTTTTCTCCATTAATTCTAGCAGCGCGAGTATCCAAACCAGAACCTAAAATAACTACTTGCTTGCAACCTCCTAAAATTTGGTTTGACAAAACATCATCAAAATATTTAGTCCTCAACTTAACCATTTCTTTAGCGGCGGGAGAGTTTTGAGCTATCTGGCTAGCTATTTTTTTTGTTTCCTCATTCAGCCAGATTTTTACTACATTATCAGTGTAAAGAGGAATTGCCTCTTCGTTCTCTTCTGCTCTAAATTCCGCAACGATAAAAGCAGTACCAGTTACATTCTTCATGGCTAATCTTTCACCCTTACTAAGTAGTTGGTTACAAATAAACATTAGATGACGAGGGGGGTTTTACACTCATAAAGTTCCTGGCATGGCACCCTATATTTTTAGCTAAACCCACCTACAAAATACTATGTTTTTTTTGTCCTTACTTATTTATTGACTTCTCGCATCTGCTAAAGACTCATTGCTCGCTTCAGCATCAGAATGCAGTTCAGCTTGGTGAATCTTATCAGGAATCAGCCCCTCCGGCCGCACGATCATCATGACAACAAGAGTTAGGCCGAATAGAAATAAGCGCATTTGAATCGGGTCTAAACTGGTTGCCAGAAAGTCTTGTAACTGGGGAATTGCAATCCTGGGGAGTACAAAAGTATTCAGGAAACCCTTGAGGACTTGCGCTAATTGTGGCAGATAAAGCCGATCGGCAGACATGATAATGATAGCGCCCAAAATCACCCCCGTCATATTGCCCAAACCGCCTAAAATCACCATACACAGGATGATTACCGACACCGAGAAATCGAAAACGCTGGGAAAAATCGCGCTGATATAGGCGGCGTAAAATGCGCCTGCAAAGCCCGAAAACGTCGCTCCCATCGCAAAAGCCGAAAGTTTGGTTTTGACCAGGTTAATCCCCATCGCACTAGCCGCTAATTCATCTTCGCGCATGGCATTCCACGCCCTCCCCAAGCGGGAATCTCGCAGCCGCGAAATCATGAAGTAAGCGAAGACAACTAGCAGCAAAATTAGGTAGTACCAGGGAAAGTAGTTGCCGGTGCTGAAAGTGCCGACGATGGGGAGAGATGGACGCCCGATCGGGTTTATTCCCGCTTCGCCACCGGTGAGGTTAAAAGGTCGATCGCACCCAACCAGACAAAGGACCAACTCGGGTTTCCCCAACAGGGAAGCAACAATCTTCGAGACTGGTTCGTCAATCCGAATCGCCGTTAAATTCCTAAAGACAACCGGGATAATTTCGCCAAAACCGAGGGTAACGATCGCCAAATAATCGCCCTTGAGCCGCAGTGTGGGAATACCCAGAATTACGCCCGCGATCGCAGCTACACCAGCGGCGATCGGCAGTACCACCCAAAAGTTCCAAGCAATATTTAACTGCCCAGAAGATAGTAAAGCTGTCGTGTATGCGCCGATCGCAAAAAATGCCGCATATCCTAAATCCAACAAACCCGCAAAACCCACCGTAATATTCAAACCCAGCGCCAGCATAATAAAGATTTGAATCTGTACTACAGTAGCAATCCAGCCAGTTTGAGCTTGAATGTCGATAAAGGGAAACAGAATTAGAATAAAAGCTAATGTCACCAGAGTTGCCAGCCGCTGGCGTTCCCCCTGCAAACCCTGCAAAGCACCCATTAACGTAGCTGTTAGAATTGCGATCGTCAAACTGCAAATCCCGTACAGCAGCGTAGTCGGCAAAGCCACAGCCGATTGCCCAGAAAAAGGTCTAATCAAAACCCCTTCTACCACACTCGCAACTAACAGCCAAACTCCCAATCCCAATCCCGCTATACTGCCGATAGTCGCACCCATTTTCGGGCTGTAAACCTTTGGCTCCTGACAGCTCATAAAGCCCGCCGCCGTACCCATCAGCCAGCCGATCACCGTGCCACTCCAACCGCCGAATAACAGAACAGTCAAAGAGCCGATCGCCCCTAAAATACCGCTCGATTTAATTGCTTTAATTATTTTTTTTGACATAGGAAGAAGTTATTAGTCATTAGTCAGTAGTTAGATGAAAGAATGCTAGGAATCGCAGTTATAGATGCGACTGACGCGGGCCGTGCCAAATTCTGCCTCAATGAATGTGAGCGACTGCTTATCGTGGAAACGCTCGATCGGGCTAGCTACAGTTTAGAGTCTTTTGAGTTCGATTATTGCACCAAAAGTGACGAAACTTCAAATATACTGGAACTGTTACCGCAACACACTTCAAACGGGCGATCGCTATATGGTACAAGCACCTCAAAAAACTATCACCCTCGACGAGTTTTTGCAACTCCCAGAAACCAAACCCGCTAGCGAATACATCAAAGGTGCGATCGTCCAAAAACCTATGCCGCAAGGAAAACACAGCAAACTACAAGGCAGACTCGTAACAGTCGCCAACGACATCGCAGAGAAACCGCAAATTGCCCTAGCTCTACCAGAACTTCGCTGCACATTTGGCGGACGTTCTATTGTTCCCGATGTCGCCATTTTTGTTTGGAATCGCATTCCCCTAGACGCTGACGGCGAAATTGCCAATACATTTAATGCTCACCCAGACTGGACAATAGAAATTTTGTCTCCATCCCAAAGCCAAACCAAAGTTACAAACAATATTTTGTACTGTTTGAATGCCGGTTGTCAGATGGGTTGGTTGGTCGATCCGGATGAAAAAAACATTTTAGCCTATCCCGCAAGGCAGCAGCCGATTTCATTGCAAGAACCAACAGATATACTTCCGATGCCCAATTTTATGCCGGAAATGCAGTTGACTTTAGGCGAAGTTTTTGGCTGGCTCAAACCAGGGAATATTTAAAACGTAAAACTAAAACGTAAAACGATCTCGCGCTTGATTTATTATTCGTCGCCGATCGCGATCGAATCATGTTGACGAAAAACTACATATCCAGCAGCCATGAATATTCATACTGACGTACCGTTTCGATTCGAGTCCGAATGCTTCCTGTGGGTCGTAGAAAACGTTTATAGTTCCAAGGAGTGCGATCGCCTGATTTCTCTGATTGAAGCATCTGCACCGGCGATCGCGACAAATAATCCGATGTTCCGCGACCAGGATCGCGTCATTAGGGACGACCCGGAAATTTCGGCAGATTTGTTTCGGAGGCTTCGTCCCCACATTCCCTCGCGCATGGTAACTTTGTTCTAGTGGGCTTGAACGAACGTCTGAGGATGTATCGCTATCGATCGGGTCAGCGATTTGCGCCTCACATGGATCATTGGTATTGTCCAAGTGATTCTCAGGTGACTCTTCACAGCGTTCTCGTGTACCTCAACGCTGATTTCGAGGGGGGAGAAACTCGCTTCACCGAACAACTCGAACATACCGTAGTCCCCAAAACTGGTATGACCGTGATTTTCCAACACAAACTCACGCACGAAGGATGTACAGTCAGAACTGGTACCAAGTATGCCATGCGTACCGATGTTATCTATGAAAGATTAGAAGGGAAGTAGCAATCGAGTTTAATTATCTACCCATCCTTTTATAAGGCAGTTCTTATATTATTATGATCAGTATCTTTTGCCATTATTTCCACCCTGCACTTTGAAACCTTCTCGCCCAACAAACCCCCTGACCGAAAATCCAAAATCACCACCAAAACCCCTAACACCCAAGCATTAGTCCAACGGCTCGAAAAATACTGATCGCTCAAAGACGAAAGCAACCCAATCAAAACCCCTCCTAACATCGCCTCCACAATATTGCCAATCCCCACCAAAACCGCTGCCGTAAAAGCCCTCAAACCCGCCGTAAACCCCTCGTAAAAACAATAGTATTGTTGTACTGTTGTACAGACCAACCAGAATCCCAGTCGAACCCGCCAAAGCTCCCCCAATCAAAAAAGTCAGAGCAATAATCTGAGCCACATTCGCTCGCCCAGCGCCAATCCTAAAATCCCTGGCGGAAAATCATTTACCGCTGTCCCTAGCCAAATCTTATTTTATAGGAAAATAAATATTTCTACTTCATCAAGTTCTGCGACCCGGGGAATTGTGTCTGCTTCGTAAGCATCAGGGAGTAATTATCTTACTTGTTTTGCCCAATTGAGAATGCGGGTGTGATATAATTTTTTCATCCTCTCAATTGCCCGCTAATTCCATGCAGTTTACATACATTGAAAGACATTCACGTTTAACTTTTTGTGCATAACCCCGCGATTGAGGCAGTCTATAAATTTCCTGAAATAGTCAACATAAATCTAATTAGGTTTAGCTATTTTATTCCAAATTTTATTGACATGACTTGACAGGCATTCAAGACATTCCTTGTATTTTTATTTAATGTTCATTATTTTCTTGCTCTTTCACTCCCTCACTCGGAGATCATTTCAGCAACGCCGGTTTTCTATAACTGCGATCGCTTGGGGAGAATTTTTCAGATATATGATAAAACTGTTGATTCTTCCTATTTCTCTTTTGTCGTCATAAATAGGAATTTTCAAGCACAACTCGATATCAGACAATTAAAACAAGAATTACGCAGGAGATAACCTGCAACCTTTTGGGGGAGCAGGCTGTGAAGGCTCCCCCTCTTTGCTAATTAGCGTACTCCACTTGACCAAGAGATATGCCCAGGTGTAAAGTTAGTTAGCTAGCGCTGCCCTTGTCTAGGTTCCACTAGCTTACTGCGTAGTTTTACAGGTCAAATATTTTTTATATCATCAGAGCAAGATGAAAATTCCAATTTATAGGAACACCACTTATCTCCTGATATCAATTCTTGTAGTGGCAGCTATTTTGCGATTGATTAATATCAATCAGCCATTTATTGATAGCTTTAGTTGGCGGCAGTCAAGCACAGCCATGATGGCAGAAAATTTCTATCGCAGAAATTGGAATATCTTCTACCCTGAAGTTAGTTGGGATGGGCCAGGGCCTAGCTATAATGGACGGGAATTTCAAACAGTTACTTATATTACAGCCCTTCTCTATACTTTATTGGGACAGCATGATTGGGTGGGACGCAGCGTCGTTGTCCTGTTTAGCTTGTGGGGAATATTTGCCTTCTATCAGTTAGTTTCGCGTATTTGGGATCGGGATCGCGCTCTTATGAGTGCCGCAATTCTCGCAATTTTTCCAGGAAATATATATCTGGATCGGTCTTTCCTTCCCGACCCGGCAATGGTTGCATTGGTTGTCACAAGTTTCTGGATGCTGATTGCTTACCTACAAACTGACCGCTGGTACTATTTATTACTTGCCACCCTCTTTGCAATTTGGGGCTTTTTAACCAAACTACCAGGTTTAATCATTGGCATTCCGATGCTCTATACAATATTTTTTGTCCTGGCTCATCGAGGATTACTGCGCCCGAAAAAGCTAATAGTCATTGGAGTAGCTGCTATTTCCATCCTCCTGCCAGTAATTGCCTATTATTTGTGGGCGAGGCATCTTGCTCTCACCTATCCGCCTTACCACTTTGCTGGCAGCGGGAACTGGCTTTGGGATAGTCAGTTACGTGAATGGTGGCAACAAAAATATTTTTTTCCTAAACTATATAATCATATTTATAACTGGCTTTGGACATTTCCCATCATGATCCTTGTTGCTATTGGTTTGTTCCTTCCTCCTCATTATAAACTTCCTACCCTGGAATCTGAGGATCAGTCAAGTCATGTAGCTGTACCAGTACCAGCGATGTTTCATTGGTGGATACTTGCTTTTGCCATTTATTACTTCATTGGCGCTCAACAGCTTGTCGCAAATCCCTCTAACTTAAATATTGTCAACCCAGCCGCCGCCGCTCTAGCAGGAAATGGTTTGATAGCACTTGCTTCATTCGCCAAGCGAGTCGGAGGTTCATCTTCAGCATTAGCACTCATAACGGCAATACTACTAATCATTTCTGGAATTGGTTATAAACAGTTAAATAAATCTTGCTATTATCCTTGGGCAAAAGATGGCTACGAATTAGGAATAGCTTTGCAGCAAATAACTCAACCAAGTGACCTTGTTGTTACCATAGCTAATCGTGGAGGTGGCGATCCGGTCGCTATCTATTATAGTCAACGACGTGGCTGGGTTTTTCCTCCTCAGAGGTATCAAGGCAGCATTGGAAAAAATAGGGTTGGTTGGGAAGATAAAATAAAAGATGATACTTTAATTGTACTCTTGAAAGACTTGATTATCCAGGGAGCAGATTGGATGGGAATTGTTAAATATGACAATAATCAAATAGCAAAAGATAACTCTAAATTGGTTGCGTACATTCAAAAAACATTGGAACTCTATCAAGAAACACCCAACTGGGTTATTTATCGAATTCCTCCCAAACTTAAAACAACCAAGCGCTAGAACCATGAGACTTTGGGGTCTTCTTTGTCGGGAGTAGATTGTTGAGATGGCATGAGTGAGTGGGTCACTGGACAATCCATATAAGCTGTTGTGCATTTAAACTGTGATACAAGCATTACCCCCGAGGGGGTGACAACAAGAGTCAAAACATTGATAGAATCAAGGACATAGCCCTCATACCCCTCTGAAAAAATCGTAGTTTATTGCGCCTAATTCCGATGAATGAGCGTAATAATAATGTCTTGACTTGCATTCCATGCCAACTCCCTCCGCAACGCTCGGCCCAACATTGACCAGATAACCCAATCCAGAAACTACTATGGCGACGTATCGAGCGCCCCTATTCAGTTAACCTACCCACATATTTTTGAATTCCCATTGTCTTGATTTTTTGACCTTGAATCACAGCACAACTGTAAGTAATGGCTATCAATAATATCAAATTTATGACGGGTTGACAACCCCGTCAGGGCGCGGCTGTTAAAACAATGGTGTAATTTGTGGTAAATTACTCCGACGGCGTTTGTCGCCATCTGCGAGAGGTTTTTTCGCTCCCGATCTCCCAATAATCCGCTTAAATAGTTCCTAAACTCCCGTTTTTGAGCTTGATGACCAAAGATATCGTCAAATCTTTGAAACCATTTATCAAAGCAGGGGGGCCTCGCAGCGGGGATGGTCTTTTTCATTGCTCATTACTTTAACGTTAAATGCTTGCAGAGCAAGCATTATAACTCATTTAGCTCGTATTTTTTGTTTAAGTCCCGATAAGTATCTCTTGCGATTATTTAAACCCCGAAATTTCAAACCTTCTCCTGAACATTCTCACCCAACAAACCCCCTGGCCGAAAAGCCAAAATCACCACCAAAACCCCAAACACCCAAGCATTAGTCCAGCGGCTCGACAAATACTGATCGCTCAAAGACGACAGCAACCCAATCAAAACCCCCCCCAACATCGCCCCGACAATATTGCCAATACCCCCCAAAACCGCCGCCGTAAAAGCCCTCAAACCAGCCGTAAACCCCATCGTAAAAACAATAGTATTGTTGTACAGACCAACCAGAATTCCAGCCGAACCCGCCAAAGCTCCACCAATCAAAAAAGTCAGAGCAATAATCTGATCTACATTAATCCCCATAATTTTAGCAGCATCGCGGCTTTGAGCCGTTGCCCGCATCGCCTTTCCCAGACGAGTGTACTGGACAAACAGATGAAGCAAAACCATCAATACCACAGCCACCACCAACACAATTAAATCTTTCGTAGTAAATACAATACTCGTTTGAATTCCCAAAAACTTGAGAATATCAACTCGCGGCAACAAATCGGGAAAACTTTTCGGAGCCGCCGAATTAGAACCCATCACCGGAATAAAAGCTTTCAATCCTCCCCAAAATAACCCCATATTTTGGAAAATAAAAGAAACTCCAATCGCTGAAATTAAAGGAGCCAAACGGGGGGCATTTCGCAAAGGTCGATAAGCGTACTTTTCGACAACAATATTCAGTCCAGCACAAAACACCGAACATACAATTAAACCGACTAACATCACCGGTATAGCAATACCTAAAGGCGCGCCGTCTTGAATGCCAAAAGCACCGAACACTGTTAGGGAAGCAAAAGCACCCAACATATACAAATCGCCGTGAGCAAAATTGATTAACTCAATAATGCCGTAAACCATCGTGTAACCCAAAGCAATAATTGCAATCAGCGCCCCGTTGACCAAACCCACTAACAATTGTTGAATCAAAACTTCAGGACTGCTGGCTATTTCTCCTAAAATTTTCGGCAAATCAAATCCTGCGATCGGGCCTAATAGCAAAACTATATAAACTACACCTAGATATAAGAGAATACTTTTCCAGTTTTTCATGTTTTTGAGTAATTGGGAATTGGGAACTGGGAATTGGGAATTGAGAATTGGGAATTGAGAATTGGGAATTGGGAATTGGGCATCGGGCATGGGACATTGGAGGGAGAAGGAAAAAGGCATAACTTTTTATTATCCCTTCTTCCTTCTTCCTTCTTCCCGATATCCATTACATCCGTTATAAAATCCGTTGCCGAACTTCCCTCTTCCTTCTGATTAATTATTCCGTCTTGAGCGCATTCACGAACTCCCACTTACCGCCTTTAACAACATTTCCTGACATTGTAGTCAAGCTCGTGTCGCCGTTGGTGTCAAAACTCCAAGTGCCGAGTACCCCGTTAAAGTCTTTAGTTGCCAAGACAGCTTCGCGGATAGCAGCGCGGTCATTTTTGCAAACTTTATTAATTGCGCCGATCGCAACTTTAGCAGCTTCATAGGCGTATGCTGCATAAGCTTCCGGTTCAGCATTATATTTTGCCTTGTAACTTTCGTACCACTTCGCACCCACACCAGTCAATTCTTGAGGAGGCAAACCGCCAAAAGTAGCATAAACTCCTTCGGCATCTTTGCCTCCGGCATCGATTAAAGCTTGATCTTTAATGCCGTCCGGCCCCATGAACTTGACTGTATCAGCCGTCATCCCGACATTTCTGATGTCTTTAATTATTTGTCCGGCGTTGCTCTGAGTAGTGCCGCCGAAGTAAATCAGGTCTGGATTTAAAGCTTTGATCTTATTCATTAACGCCTTGTAGTCGCTAGCTTTAATATCAATTCCCTCTCTTCCGAGGACTTGAATTCCCAACTTTTTAGAAGTAGCTTCAAAAACATCAGCGATGCCTTTGCCGTAGAGTTCTTGGTCGTCGAGAATGTAGACTTTTTGCACGCCTAAAGATTTTGCCCAGTTGCCAGCTACAGCACCTTGAAGGTCGTCAGCGGGGACAACGCGGGTGAAATTGCGAGTGCCTGCGGGATAATAAACGTTGGGTTCTTTGGCTTCGCCTTTTCCTGGTTTAGTCAGTCCCGGATAAGTGTTAGCCGGACTGATCATGACGATGTTAGCTTGGTTGAGCACGGGAATGGAAAGTTTGGCTGCACCGGAGTTATAGTGACCGATGGCGGCAACTACCGAACCGTCAGCAACGGCTTTGTTCGAGTTGGAGGTTACTTGACCCGGGTCCCATTTGCCGGCGGCGGCGGTGGCATCGTCGAGCACTTCGTATTCGATTTTGATTTTGCCGTCGCAAGCTTTGGAGTCGGTTTCGGCAAGTGCTTGTTTGATGCCGTTGACCATTGTTTGAGATTGACCCAATGCGCTACCCGTCATGGGCAGCATGGAGACTATTTTGACGGTATTTGGATCTCCTGGGCTGCTGACTGCGACGGGAGTGGCTGCGGGACTGGTTCCGGTAGTTGTGGCGGTGGGTGCTGGAGGATTTTGACAGCTAGCGCACAGAGATGCTATCCCGGCGGCGAGGAGTAATGTCCGCAGCCCCCCGGTGTTGAGATTTTGTGTTGGGTTGGTTTTTGTGGGTGTGGGACTTTTGCCCCCTGACTTCTGGGAAAAGTTCATAGGTTGGTTTGTTTGTTGCTTGCGTCTTAGCATATTTTCACTCTGTAAGTCTGTAAGTCAAGAGTTAGCACAAGTTTAAAAAATTTGTGTCAACTATCAAAAACAGACCTAGAAAGGCAACATCAGGACTTAGGCCGCTCCTGTCTCAGGGGCGGCGGGTGCTGCCCGTAAAATGCGTGAGTTCACGATTCCATCGCGCTTAACTAGATCCGCGATCGAAGATTTCAGTAGATGTGTGGACATTGTGTATACAAAAAATCATAATATAAATATGCTAGGGCTACTAGCTCAAATTACTACTGTATCTAGCCAGAGGTAACTGTTATGCACCCGCCAGCATCTGAAGAGTCAGTCAGCCACACCCGCGATGTGACAATCAACATTCGAGCTAAGCCGAATCAACGCGCTCTCATCGATCGCGCGGCCCAATTACAGGGAAAGAGCCGATCGGAGTTCATGCTTGAATCAGCTTACCAAAAAGCTCAAGATGTGATTCTAGACCGCTGTTTTTTTGGGTTAGATGAACTTAAATTTAAGCAATTTTTGGCGCTGCTGGATGCACCGCCGACGGCAAATCAGAAGCTAAACGCATTACTAAAAACAAAATCTCCGTGGGATTAGATCGAGATTTAGGCCAACTCTGCCCGCCTGAAAAACTGAACTCGTTACATCAAATTGAGACCTTTGATTCAGGCAACAGTCAGTTAGATGAATGGCTCAAGCGCCGCGCTCTGAAAAATGAGTCAGAGGGGGCTTCACGGACTTATGTTTTGTGCGATCGTCAAGCAGTGATTGCGTACTATTGTCTTGCAACTGGAGCAATAGCACAAACTGCTGCAACGGGTAAAGTCCGGCGCAATATGCCCGATCCGATTCCTGTTATGGTGATTGGACGGCTTGCAGTCGATCGCAACTGGCAAGGTTCCGGCATCGGACGCGCTTTGCTGCGGGATGCAATTCTTCGCATTTTGCAAGCTGCTGAGATTGCAGGAATACGTGCAATTCTCGTACACGCTATCTCCGAAGATGCGAAGCAGTTTTACCAGAAGTGCGGGTTTACTGTTTCGCCGATCGATCCAATGACACTCATGGTGAAAATTAGCGATGCCATTGCTTCACTTGAGCTAAAGTGACAGATCGCCATTTCAACTTTGAGTTAAATCATCTTGTCACAACTAACGATGCTCTTTCGTCTTATCTATAAATACCTCACAGGTTTCAACAGGAGGTTCCTAGATGAGAATTTTTGTGGCAGGTGCAACGGGGGCGATCGGTCGTCCGCTACTCGCCCAATTGCACAGCGCAGGACATGATGTAGTGGCGTTGACCCGCACTCCAGAAAAAGCAAGGCTTTTAGCTGAACAAGGTGTCGAACCTGCGATCGCAGATGTGTTTGATGCAGATGCTGTCAAAGCTGCTGTGATTCGCGCTCAACCGTCCGTTGTAATCGAACAACTCACCTCTCTGCCTAAAACCTACACCCCTGAGACAATGCAGGCGGCAGCAGCACTGAACGATCGCATCCGTCTCGAAGGGGGCGCTAATGTCCTAGCGGCAGCGCAAGCGGCTGGTGTGCGTCGTTACATCCGGCAGTCGATCGCCTTTTGGGCGATTCCCGGTACAGGATTGGCCGATGAAGAAACACCCCTAGCCTTAGATGCTTCGCCCGCAGTTGCAGACGGAACCAGCACCCTGAATGAGATTGAACATCGCTTGCTAGGGAACCCCAATCTAGAAGCAATTGTCCTGCGTTACGGCTTCTTCTACGGGCCCGGCACTTGGTACGCAACCGATGGAGACGTTGCCGAACAGGTGCGGCAGCAACAATTCCCGATCGTCGGAAATGGCGAAGGTGTATGGTCTTGGGTTCACATTGAGGATGCGGCCTTCGCGACGGTGGCGGCAGTCGATCGAGGCAATCCCGGTATTTACTTAATTGCGGACGATCGGCCCTTAGAGGTGCGCGTGTGGCTTCCTGCTTATGCCCAGTGGCTCAATGCTCCACCGCCACCGCAGGTATCAGTTGAGG
The DNA here is from genome assembly GCF_036700785.1 of Microcoleus sp. S28C3. Taxonomy (NCBI): domain Bacteria; kingdom Bacillati; phylum Cyanobacteriota; class Cyanophyceae; order Oscillatoriales; family Microcoleaceae; genus Microcoleus; species Microcoleus sp. S28C3. The sequence continues at coordinate 41,040 of NZ_JAUBPO010000030.1, forward strand.
ATGCTCTGCGAATCAGTGGTGGAGATGCTGTCTACTATGGCACCCAGTTACGAGGTGTCTCCAATGCCAAGGCAAAACGCGAACTAAATTTTCAACCGCGATCGTTGGAATGGCTTGTTAAAACTGCCGTTGAAGAGGGCCAACTGACAATTTAATCTCGATCGGGCTAACACTAGGAGTTGTCTGGAAAGCTTTCTAATCAGGGAAAAATAAAATGAAGATTGCTCAATATGGAACAACGATCGCGGTCATCCATGCGATCGCAAACGGACTGCATGGTTTAGCGCATTTGCAAATCCCAATTCCCCTCTCTCTCCTTCAGAGTTTGTTTGTGGGTATTGTGATTTTTCTGATTCCCATCATTGCAGCCGTTTTGCTTTGGACACATTTCTATCGCATTGGTAGCTGGCTCTTACTCAGTTCAATGGCTGGATCGATCCTGTTTGGGCTCTACAATCATTTCATCGCGATCAGTCCCGATCATGTGTCTCAAGTTGCCTTTGAAGGCTGGGGTTTGGTGTTCCAAGTCACAGCCATCCTGATATTAATTGTGGATGGATTAGGCTCTGGAATTGGCTTCTGGGCATTGAGAACTATTCAGCAACAAGAGCAGGGGGCTTTATGAGTTCTCTGGATGACTTTAACCACCATCGTCCGTTGCTGTTCTCGATCGCCTACCGAATGCTGGGTACTGTCACAGATGCCGAAGATATGGTACAAGAAACCTTCCTGCGCTGGCAACAGACGGCGAACTCCACGGTGCGATCGGCAAAGACTTATCTGACAACTATTACTACTCGTCTCTGCATCGATCATTTGCGATCGGCGCGTGTCCAACGAGAACAATACGTCGGTACCTGGCTACCAGAACCGATGTTAACGCAACAATCCGAAAATTCAACCGATCTAATGGAATTAGCAGACTCGCTCTCGATCGCATTTTTAACTGTAATGGAGCGTTTATCTCCGATCGAACGGGCAGTATTTCTACTCCGGGATGTGTTCGAGTATGACTATGACGAAATCGGTCAGATGATCGGCAAGAGTCCCACCAACTGTCGCCAAATCCTGCGACGGGCGAAGCAGCATCTTGCCGACCAACGTCCTCGTTTCCCAGTTTCTCGGCCTCAACAAAAGCAGATTACAGCCCAATTTTTAGATGCCTCCACCAAAGGGGATTTGCAAGATTTGTTACTGCTGCTGGCGAAGGATGTGACGTTTTGTTCAGATGGTGGCGGCAAGGTGGTTTCAGTCCTCAAGCCGATACATGGAGCAGTAAAGGTGGCTCGGATGCTGTTAGCCATTCGTCGCAAATGGCTGCTTAATTCTGTCTCTCACTTAGCCGATATCAACGGACAACCCGGCATGATCCAATATCTGGATGGCCGCATTCACAGTGTGATGACGTTTGAGATTGTTGATGGCTATATCTTGTCTATTTACAGTGTGCGTAATCCAGAAAAGCTAGAGCGGATTTGCCAGGAGATATCTTTGGAGTAATAGCCTAAAACCATCGGTGAGTTGCTTCAAGTATGAGCCAGCTCATAGAAGCTATTGAAATCTCATTCTACGCTCGAAGCAGATGAACTTAGGAAGGTCTTGGACAATCAATGCTGCTGTTCTAAAAAACACACTAACTCAGGAGATTTTGACATGGATAATATAACTTCAAACAATCCATCTGTTGTAACACCAGCCGAAGTTACATTGGTTCCCAATAACTCGCTTTTGACAGAAACCCCTGAAGAGGGACGGCAACTGGCAGTCAAAATGGCACGGCTGATTATTAAAATGACTCAGCCTGATGAAGAAAAGCGCAAACAGTTACGAGAGGTTTATGGCAATGATGCCATGATGCTGATTGCAGTTGGTCACGTTGTCGCAATAGAATTTGCCACAGTCGCTGCTGCCAACAACTACTGGCGTAAGTAGGTACAAGTCAGAACCCCAACTTCTCTGAGAAGTCGGGGTTCTGAACCCCTGGTAATGTATTCAATTTTTGAGGAATGCACCATGAAAGTTTTGATTCGATTGATAGTTGGTTTTTTTGTCTTTCTTGTAGATGTCGTCTACGGAAATCGTTCCTACCCTCGGTTTTATATGCTGGAAACGATCGCCCGCGTGCCTTACTTTTCCTATCTATCAGTGCTGCATCTTTACGAGACGCTGGGTTACTGGCGCAAAGCAGACTTGTTGAAAGTTCACTTCGCTGAAACCTGGAACGAATTACACCATCTGTTAATTATGGAATCACTGGGGGGCGATCGCCTCTGGATCGATCGCTTCATCGCTCAACACGTTGCCGTGGCTTACTACTGGGTGGTAGTGCTGATTTATATGCTGTTTCCCTCTTACGCCTACTACTTGATGGAACTGATTGAAGGTCATGCCTACCACACCTATGACGAATACTTGAAAACCTATGAAGCCCAACTGAAAGCTCAACCTGCGCCCCTGGTGGCAATCAATTTCTATCGCGATGGCGATCTTTATATGTTTGATGAAGTTCAAACTGCACTAAGTCATGAATTTCGCCGTCCCAAGGTGGATAATCTATACGACGTGTTCGCGAACATCCGTGATGACGAAGACGAACACGTCAAAACGATGGTGGCACTCCAGAAACCACAAGCGCGGCTAACTTTCAAAAGTCCCCATACAGTTGTTGAAGCGGTCGCTGCCAACGCAGATAAAACGAGTTGGTTGTAGGAAGTGTTATACTTTGAAATTGGATTGCAATTCGATATGAATGATGGCAGTCCAATGAGTTCTACAACATTCTTAATAACTATGAAAACACTACTGAAAAAATCAGCGTTACTCCTTGCTCTACCAATCTGTGTCTTAGCTAATTTTTCCTTACCTGCGTCTGCTGATTCTACTGCTGACCTCATCCTCAGTACGAGATGCCAGGGTGGTTACAACATTAATATTTGGAAAAAGAAGGCTTCGGGTGAACTGCTATATCGCTCGACCAGTTCCAACGGTAATTTAAGTTTGGGCGGAGGTACTAGCAAAGCTACAGAAGGCGTTCGAGTCTATAAGTTTCGGAAGGGCAATTATCAATATTGGGTGTGGGATGGCACCTTGGATAGCCCGAAGTCTGGAACTTTAGAGGTGTACAAAAACAACCGTATCTTGATGCAGAAAGCTTGTAGGAAAAGTTGAATCCTCTAGCCTGACTAAATTAATCGATTACAGACAACAAAAAAGGAGAATTTTATGACGAACTATGACTACATTGTAATTGGTGCAGGTTCGGCAGGCTGCGTTGTCGCCAACCGTCTGACAGAAGACAGTCAAACAACCGTGTTGTTGCTCGAAGCTGGCAATCCAGATACGAAACCAGAGATTCAAATCCCGTTGGAATGCTTCAACTTACTAGGCTCTGAGGTAGACTGGGCATACTTCACAGAACCAGAACCTTACCTCAATAACCGCAAAATCTTTCATCCCCGCGGGAAAGTCTTGGGCGGCAGCAGTTCGATTAATTTCATGCTTTATGTCCGAGGCAATCCTCATGATTACGATCGCTGGCAAGAATTGGGTAATCCCGGTTGGAGTTATCAAGATATATTGCCATATTTCAAGAAATCTGAAAACCAGCAACGAGGTGCTTCCGAATACCACGGTGTCGATGGCGAGTTGAGCGTTACGGATCTAATTTCCCCGGCACCGATATCCCAACGATTTGTAGAAGTATCTGTAGCAATGGGATATCACAACAATCCTGATTTCAATGGGATGCACCAAGAAGGCGCAGGACTCTATCAGATGACGATTAAAGATGGAAAACGGCACAGTACCGCTGCTGCATTCCTGGTGCCAATTCTCGATCGTCCCAATTTGACAACAACGACAGCAGCGTTGGTGACTCGATTGTTGTTTGAGGGAACCCGCGCCGTTGGGGTGGAATATCTATACGAGGAAACGCTGCACCAAGTCCGGGTTAACCGGGAAGTGATTTTAAGTGCTGGCGCATTCGATTCGCCTAAGCTGCTGATGCTTTCCGGCATTGGTAATCAAGAATACCTGGAATCATTGGGTATTCCTGTAGTAGTCGATTTGCCTGGTGTCGGTCAAAACCTCCAAGATCATCCTCTCATTCCTGTGGTACACCTGGCAACTCAGGATTTACACCCTGCAATCACCAGTAGTATCGTTGAAGCCGGATTGTTTTTACATAGCGAGGGTAATCTGGATGCTGCGCCTGATTTACAGTTGATCTTCAGCCCTATTCTGTTGACATCCCCTCCTCGTTCTGATTCGGGATTCACTGGTTTAGTATGTTTGATCCATCCTGAGAGTATTGGTAGTGTCTCTTTACGATCGTCCGATCCGAAAGATCCACCAATGATTCGGATGAACTATCTCCAAAGTGAATCGGATGTGCAAAAAGTCATTGCAGGAATTAAATTACTCCGCAAATTATTTCAGACAAGTGCCTTTGATGAGTTTCGAGGTGAGGAAGTCGCTCCTGGTGCTGACAATCAGAGTGATGAAGCCCTCGAAGCTTACATTCGGGAAGTTTGCAGCACTGTGTTTCATCCTGTCGGCACCTGCAAAATGGGAACTGACTCAATGGCGGTTGTAGACTCTGAACTCCGCGTACATGGAGTTGAGGGGTTGCGTGTGATAGATGCGTCAATCATGCCAAAAATCACCACAGGAAATACGAATGCGCCGACAATTGCGATCGGCGAAAAGGCAGCAGATTTAATTAAAGCCGCAGGTTGCGTTTCACAGCAAGTACAGGAAGCAATTACAAATTAACAGGGAGTGCGATCGATTAAATAGGCTTAACTTTTTCTCTTCCAACTATGAGCTAGCTCATAGAAGTTCTTGACAAAAACTGTCAGGCTAAAGGTAGTTCAAGGTTAGGAGGGTAGTGATATGACTCTCACAAAAGCAAACATCACCGCATCTCAACTAGAAACTCTCGCCAGACTGTATCTGGAAAGCAAGCCAGCCGAAATTTCAGATGAAACCATCGCCCAACTCTGTGATTGGCTGATGGGTGAGTTCCAACAATTGCCTTTAAATCTAAAATTTTCAGATTGTATGCGTTATGACAACGCTGAAGAGATGTTTGCAGATATTAAGCTTCAGCAACTTTGGGTATCCGCTGACAGTTACGATTCTGCTGTTTATCCCAATCCTATTTATGGATTTATTTTTCAGGGAATGCACGATTATGACCACTACTTGACAAATAGTGACTTCATTTTGGATGGGGAAATCGCGGCTTACAACTTCGCAGCAAAACGTGCGCCGAGTTTAGACATCCAAAAGATTCTATATTCCGAAATTGTACTGCGATCGGCTGCCTATATTTATTTGGGAGATACGGCCGCTCCTAAAATAGTTTTTCCCTAATTAATTATAGAGGTAAAAGATAATGCACGAATGTCCTTGTTGTTCCGATCCATTATTACGGCACATTCACCAACATGAAATTTGCTGGTTTTGTCCCCACTGTCGGGCAATGATGCCAGCTCTTTCCGAAGTAAAAATTACTTCAAACATTAGCATCTGAATGTCAATCCGACCTGCGATGTTACAATTAAAAGACGTTAGCTACAAGATTGGAGGTTAGCTCGCGCATGGTTGAGTTGCAATCAGATTTAGAATATGTGGTGAACGATCACTTAAAAGTCTCTCTCAATGCGATCGCGCAATTTTGCCAGCGCTGGAACATTGTCGAGTTTGCCCTGTTTGGCGGGCGTGCTGCGGGATGATTTTCGCCCTGATAGCGATTTAGATGTATTAGTTACCTATGAGCGATCGCACCTCCTCATGGTGTCAGATTTATTGGGTATGCAAGAGGAAATAGAGCATTTATTTAACCGTTGTGTGGATTTGGTTGGAAAGAATCGGTTAGAAAATCCCTATCTGCGATCGAATATTTTGAAAACGCATCTAGTGATTTATGCAAGCTAACGATCTGGATAGCGCTTCACTTACAATTCCTTGTGCGAGTTTCTACAGCATCAATGGACGCAGCACTTGATTGGGATTGGAGGCCCTGGATCGCCAGCAAAAGTAGAGCATCGATCGGACGGGCAGTTGCATCAACACAGTTAATGGAGCAAACACAGAAGCCTGGGCAGACCGTCATCTTCAACGGCGTGCCGCGATCCGGTAAGTCAAGCGTTGTCACAGCCATCCAAGAAACGTTTGATGGTCTCTGGATGAATCTGGGTGTTGACACATTTATGCAGGCTACTCCAGAACGGTATCTGCCCGGAATCGGTCTGCGTCCCGAGGGAGAACTTCAGGACATCGAACTCTTTGTTCCCGTTCTGTACCGCGCTATGTACGAGTCCATCGCCGCGCATAGCCGATTGGGTCTGAATGTCGTAGTGGATGTGGGACACCATGACGCCTATGCAATCGGGCGCGCCATCCTCTTCGATTGCGCCAAGCGTTTGAGCGGATTGCCGGTCTTGTTCGCGGGCGTTCGCTGCCCCATCGAGATCGTTATGGAACGCCGACGTAACACCGGCCGAATGCCAGAAAGTTCCGTTGACTCACCCGTACCACCTCCGGTTCGTTTGTGGCAACATGAAGTTCACATTCCGGGAATCTATGACCTGGAAATCGACACCTCGACATCAAGCCCAAGCGAGTGTGTCCCGATGATACGGCAGCACCTCGAATATGCCCCAGCACCGTCGGCATCTGAGCGACTCGCTACCATGACTTCCCAGCAGGATCGAGCGGAACAATAGATTCTTCTTGGCCCAAGTCCGCCCAACAATCCGCTTGCACACCGATCAAATCGGGGTTATTTGTTGGGAGTGAGAAGTTATTGACGGCGGGTGAAGCGAACCGTTAACTGGAGTTTATATGGAAATGCGGATTGAACCTTACGACGCTCATCAACTTGATGCAGTCATTCGTCTTTCGCTTCGAGCATGGGCTCCGGTCTTTGATTCGATTCAGAACGCGATGGACGCTGACGTGTACCGAGAATTCTACCCCGATGATTGGCGTGTGAGCCAGCAAAAAGCTGTCGAGGATGTCTGCACTGCGGAGGACACAAATGTATGGGTTGCGATCGACGCTGATTCAACCGTGGGCTTTATAGCCGTGAAACTACACTTGGACTCCCGCATGGGTGAAATCTACATGGTCGCTGTCGATCCAGACTTTCAAAGTCGCGGCATTGGCACCGCTCTGACAGAATTCGCTCTCTTATGGATGAAAAATGCTGGGATGTCCGTTGCGATGGTCGAGACCGGAGGCGATCCCGGTCATGAAAGAGCCCGTCGCACCTATGAAAAGGTGGGCTTCGGGCTGTTACCGATCGCTAGATACTTTAAGAAGCTCTAGATACGCAGGGGTTGAAAACGATCGGTGCGATCGCGATCGTCATTGATGTGTAAAAGGCGATCGATCCTCCCCGTTGGGAATGCAAAAAAATGAATTATCTCCATATTGAGTTGATACATCAATTATTCTCAGAATCAGACAAGATCGATATGCCCCTATGGCTGCAAGGCGGATGGGCTATAGATGCAAAATTAAATCGGGTAACACGCGAACATGAAGATATTGATATTGCTTACCCCGCCGATCGAAGCGCAGACTTTCTTTCATTGCTGCAGTCTCTCGACTGCGCTATCACTGAACGAACCTCCTATGGTTTTCTAGCTGATAAGCATGGCGTTCTCCTAGACTGCGAACCGTGCATTTGCATGGGAGATCACTACGAGTTAGAGGGACTACCCCCAGGAACCTGCCCATTGGAATCAACTGGAAGTCTTGGCGGCAAGCGGCTCCGCTGCACAAGCTGGGAAGCAATTCTATGGGATTATTTCTACTACATAGAGGAGGTTCCACAAAGCGAATGGCGTCCAAAAGACTTTCCTAGTTTTGCTCTAGCCAAAGAGTCATTCGGCGAGGCCGCGACACAAAACTTATACGAGCAATTCAAACGTCAGTATGCGGTGTAGTTGTAATCTTATCTGTGGGTGTTCGAGATTAAACAATTTCCGGGTTGTTTAAGGTAGGTTTCATACACATCGAACGTTTGAAAATGGTTGGTTGAGTCTTATTAGTTGCAGCCGAGCAAGCGCACCGTTAGTCAGCTTTGGCAGGTTGGCTTTTTTCATCGCAATCCCTATTTCGGCTGGCTATATTGACTGCGAAATCAAATCCGAATCCTTTTTGTCCTTTGAGCGATCGACTGAAAAATCTTCATAGTACGATCGCTCAGTATTCACATCCCACAAATCGTGCTTTTCGCCGAGAATATTTCTAACAGCCAGCATTCCCGTCAGCATGGAATGGTCTTGGTTGTTGTATCGGTGCATACCGTTTCGCCCGATCGTCTGCAAATTCTCCATTCCCTTGAAAAATTTTTCAAGTACCTGCAAATGTCCTCGATATTCGGCATCGTACACTGGATAAGCCTTCGGCTGCCGTATGACAACTCCATCTTCAACCTCGGCAGTGGTTGCTAACCCCAAACCAACCAACTCGCGAGTTGCTAATTCGACAAGTTCCGCGTCCGACATTTCCCAAATCTCGTCCCCTACGCTACAAAAATATTCCATTCCCAAACAACTTTTGCTGGCGTCGGGAACTAAAGCGGCGCTCCAATTCTTAAAGTTTTGAATTCGTCCCACTTTGACTTCGGGGGAGTGAATGTAAATCCAGTTGTCAGGAAACAAATCCTTGCGATCGACAATCAGCGATACAATCAAAAAATCTCGATACTTGAGCGATCTCGCGGCGTGCAACACCTCTTCTGGCGGCTGCGGTTTCAGTCTGGCTACGAGTGCAGATATTGGCATACTCGTAATAAAATTATCCGCCGAATATTGAACTAATTCTCCGTTCTGTTCAGCAGTGATACTTTTAATTTTATTCCCTTCACGTTCAAAGCTAATCACTTTAGTATCTAGATAAACTTTGCCGTCTTTATTTTCCACAGCTTCCGCGAACTTTTCCCACATCATCCCCGGCCCCAAAGCCGGATAGTCAAACTCTTTGATTAATGTTTTAGTGTCGTTGCTGCCAAACAAAGCATTAATAATTGCTGTCGTCAGGGACAATCCTTTAATACGCTGCGCCGCCCAATCTGCTTGAATTTCCGAACAGGGAATTCCCCAAACTTTTTCAGTGTAAGTCTTAAAAAATGTTTTGTACAAGCGTTCCCCAAAACGATTTATCACCCACTGTTCAAAAGTTTTTTCTTCCCGAAGAGGCCAAATTCTTACTTTGAGATAGCTCAACATAATCAGCGTACTCTCAATTATGCCCAAATTAAAGAGAGTATTGAAGGCACTGATCGGATAGTTAAAAAATTTACCTCGATAAAAAATTCGCGACAATCGCGGCACTTTAATAAACTGATTTCCCAGTACCTCTTGCCACAACTGTTGCACGGCTTCAACTTTAGTATAAAAGCGGTGGCCGCCAATGTCGAAACGATAGCCTTTGTAGGTTTCTGTGCGAGCTATTCCCCCAACTTTATCACCTTTTTCTAGTACAACAGGGATAATGCCTTGCTTGACTAGCTCGTAGGCAGCAGTCAAACCCGCAGGGCCTGCACCGACGATCGCAACAGGATAATGTTTCACTAAGCCTACCTCCAGCTTTTGAATCGAACTATACAGTTATTTATAACTTGTCACAGTCATAGATGCACCCGTGAATACCCTGAGAAACTATCGAGCGGCCTGATGTTGAAGGATGATTTGACTGATTTATTGAGCGGATACTGGCAAGCTAACTTTGCCAGTCAAGGGCTTTTTTTGGTATAAGTGGCGACAAGTGCCGATCGCAAAGGCCAGTCCGCTATAAAAATAGAAAAGCCAGTGCCACGGAATTGTTTTCAGGGCAAATACGATACCGTGTTTGCGGTGAAAAAATTGGTAAAGCGGTGCATTAATTGCTACCAGTGGTATTGCCAGCAAGCCAGCCAGTAGCAGAAAGCTCAGCGACCAGCACGTCCCCAAAACTGCCAGCAGCACTGCATAAGTTAAAATCACGCTGATCCGGTTTGAAACTTGCAAGTTGAGGTCGTTATTCAATTTGCGATCGCGCCAAATCAGTTCTGTCCAAGGCAGCGCTCGGTAGAAAAAGTCAGCTTTCACCATCCCCATCGGTTTCCAGCGCTTTAAATGCTTCACCTGCAATGTTTTGCACAGCCGAATATTATAACCTGCTTGTTTCAAACGGTAGCCGAGCTCAATATCTTCGATCGAAGCTTGGCGGTAACTCTCATTAAAACCACCCATCTGCAAAAAAATTTCCCGGCGAATCACTCCGCAAGCTCCCCAAAAAGTCGAAGCTTCTTCGTTACCTGTTTGGTGTACGTAGTGGTGCAGCAAGTTCCTGTACTGCGATAGAAAATCAGGATCTCCAGGATCATCGTCGTAAGATCCGATGAAAGCAGCTAAGTAGGGATTATTTTTGAACACCGATATCGCATAGCCCACAGCTTCTGGACAAACAGCGACATCAGCATCCACAAAAAACAGAATATCTCCCTTGGCAGCTTGGGCCCCCAAATTTCGGGCTCGGGCTGGGCCCCCGCACTCAGGAATTCTGATTAATTTGGCGCCGAATTCCTTGGCTAGAAGCCAGGAACCGTCGCTTTCGCCATCTGCTACTACAATAATCTCGATCGGTCTCGGCTCAGCTTGAGCCAGTTTTGACAAACAGGTGCGGAAGTAAGCGCCCCCGTTGTGGACTGGGATAATGACGGATACAGTGGGTTCGGCAGTAGAAATCATCACCTAAATTGTTTAAATTGCAGGGGCAAAAATTTGATTGAATTTTATTGGTGCTACTTTACGAAGGGTAAAATCAGCTCTAGTTTTTTATTTATAACTCGATTTCTGTTTATATTCAAGTAGATTTTTTTCTGGCATTCTTGACTGCATTTTTCCGATTCACACCTGTATTCTACGCCACATCTTCCTGAAACTGACCTGATGCAGACAACAGCTTTATTAAATCTTTAAATATGTCATTGTTTTTGTAAAGCTTACAAAAAGCCCCAGCAGTGTTTTTGTGCTGCTGTATTGCACCGCACAAAATTTTGATTTGGTCAATAGGCACACCACCGTATAAAATCCAACAGACTTTCTACGGAAACCCGCTGGCTGTCAGGACTTGCCCGGTACAGTTTTTTTTACAGACCTCATCCGCCAGTGACTCCTCTACCCAGTCTGTACCGCGAGTGCGGTGTCGATGCACATTTTAGGATTTTTGGCAATATATATAATATACCTCTTGAATTTTCTGACGGTGTACGATCGAGCTTTCGTAATTTGTTAACATACCCTTAGCTAGCTCCCTTTGAGCCAAAACTTTTACATCAACAAGTTTTTATATTATAAAAACACCTCCCAAAACACTTTAAATCAGCATTAGTTTCAGTCATCATACCAGCTTTAAACGCTGAAACTTTTATTGCTAAAATATTAAAATATGTTGGATATAAAACTTATCAAAACATAGAAATTTTAGTAGTTGACGACTGCTCTACAGATACAATATCCGAAATCGTCAAATCTTTTGCTCAAAAAGATAGCAGATTCAGCTTATTGCAGCAGTCAAATGCTGGCGTCGCCGCTCGCAACCTAGCAATTGAAAAATCAAAAGGCGAATATATTGCTCCCATCAATGCCAACGATATTTGGTATCCGCAAAACTTATAAAAACAAGTGAAGTGCCTGACTTTCTCAGCACCATCTATCGGAGTTATTTATTCCTGGTCAGTTGATATATATAAAGAAAAAAGACTTGCTCACAGGTGTATTTTACAACTCCACCATCAAATAAGAAGTTTATACAACATTAGTTTATAAATATTTTATAGGCAATGCCAGCTCATATCTAATCCGTCGCGTTTGTTTTGCAAAAGTCGGCGGTTACAACTGCAAACTTAAACTAGAAAACGCTCAAGGCTGCGAAGAATGGGAACTTCACCTCCGCATAGTCTAACATTATCAATTTAAAGTAGTGCCAAAATATTTAGTTGGCTACCGACTGATTACCAGCAGTATGTCTAGCAACTATACAGCAATAGCAAAATCTCACTCTTTAATTATGGCAGATAGCCGGCAGCAACATCCCGAAATTCCCAGCAGCATTTATCGCTGGTCTAGCAGCAATTTTTACATTTACTTGGCTGTCAAAAGCAACGGCAGCGGCCTTCATTGGAATACATGATCTTGGCTGTATCGAGCTTTCAAAGGAGATTTATTTATTAATGGGGCTTTTGCTCACAATTTGTATCTGCTGTCAAGAGAAAGTATATTAAAAATAATAGTTATAGCCCCAACTGAATCAGGGTTAGAGTTAAAACAAGGATCAGAATCGAGTGAAGGGACGACACTTGCTAGGATTGAGACGCGAACGAAAGTTCACACAGTACTGCCGTCGCAGGTGTATGAAAGAATACGGTTCAATAGTTTAGCAAATCGAAAATCTAAATAAACCCAATATTGAAAAACCCGGTTTTTTGAATAAACCGGGTTTTTGAGAAAGCTAGATGGCGTTTAATTCTGCCTGGTTGCTCAATCGACCATCAGGAAAGAGGGTTAAATAAAAAATCTAAATTTTCTATTCTTCCTTCTTCCTTCTTCCTTCTTCCGTCTACTTAATCTGCTTCGTCAAACCTATCCACACTTATCTTTCTTCGGGCTAGGCTTAGATAAGATAAGTGATATTTACTTTCCTACGCTATTGGGCCGACGGCTAACCGCAACGTAAGTAGGCAATCCCCCTTCAGCCAAAGGTTATTGAGTAAGGATCACACTGCCTGTCATCTATAGTCAACTTACCTAAAGTAAGCAAGTATAGGTAAGTTTAGATAACTGTTTGCCATTTCAGTATTGCTCTCTAAGCGTGAGAAGCTGTAGCAGTTTGAGCTTTTGGCTGCTGGCCGTCTGGCGCCAGGGATTCCCCTTCAATAAACGATCGCAACATCCAAGCCATTTGTTCGTGCTGTTCCATCAAACCAGTCAAAAAGTCTGCGGTTCCGTCATCGTTAAACTCTTCACCGCACTGTTGGACGTGTTGGCGGAGATTGCGAATAATCAGTTCGTGGTCGTCAACTAAACGCGATACCATTTCGGTAGCCAAAGGCAAATCGCCGATATGTTCTTTAATCGAGCCATACTTCAGAAAACCCTCAGCAGTACCAATTGGATAGCCACCTAAAGTTCTTACCCGTTCGGCCATAGCGTCGATATTTAGTGTTAAGGCCTGATAGTGTTCTTCCCACAACTGGTGGAGCGATCTAAACTGCGGGCCCACTACATCCCAGTGATACTTTTTGGTTTTGATTAACAGCAGATAAGCATCTGCCAGGTCGTGATTCAATAGTTCGATAACGCCTGCACGTTGCTCGTCAGATAGACCTATGTTTAACTTACGCATTGAAATTGTTCCTTCAACTCTAACTTTACATTTATTAAAACAAATTTCGACAGCCACTTACATCAACCCAGAGGACGATCGAAGACGATCGAACTTTAGTAAAATATCTGCATTTCAGGTTAAAGTAATCGCAATATAGATACCCTTAGATAGATGCAAGGAAACTTATTGTTCTGGCTCGCCTTTATTTGGCGGACACAGCAATTGCGCGGCAGGTGATACTCCGCTCAATCCTTCTATAGAAAAAGGCTGCACTCTGATTGCCACTAACAATCAAGGAATTTATGCCCAAGTTAAGCAACCTCCCACACACTTAATTGTGCGGGCTGCTTTAAATGACGGCATAAGGGACTTGCAATTAAATATAACCCCAGTTATCCTAGAAGGCTAGGAAACAGATTTTCTGACCTGAGCGGTGGTGCCGACCTCTGTGATTGGGATGCTAGAAATGATATTGAGTGAAACCGTTAAATAGATGTTCAAGGATGCTGCCAACAAACTGACGGCCGATCGCCGTCGAGACTTTATGGCAAAAGTAATGGAAGACTACTTTAATGGTTCAGCCCGGAAAGTAGAAAGATTTCTAGGATGGAAGCCTTGATAGTGTTCAACTCGGCTTACATGAACAAAGATAATCTTCGGTTTTTTAAATCCTGAACTTGGCAAGGATATTGACTTAAAAAGTGCTGTAAGGATTGTTCATTTGCTAATCTTACCACTTTGGCACTCGCTGCTAGAGCTTTAGGCGGTATTGAGGAGAGCCTCCCTAGATCTAGAGGCTTAAATGCCTCAAAACTTCTAACATCTGAAAACAAATTTCCATAATAACCGCAATATTCATCGATACAATTAAGGGTAGGTGAAGCAGCACAGGCTTTATCCATATACGGCAATTGGGTCTGAGCAATAATTTTTCTTGATTATACTCTTCTGACAGTGAAAGAAGAGCGATAAGCCGAATCAGGGAGATGTAGAGCAGGGCCTGTGAGCAAGCCGGTAATAGTCGATCGTCCTTGCTCAACCGTCGATACCAATTGAGCCAACCAAAAGTTTTTTCAACCACTTATCTTTTTTTTAGTAAAACAAAGCCTTGGGTCTGTTGGAGTCGTAAAACCACCTGAATAATCCATCCCAACCTATCCATCACCCACTTGAGAAACCGTTGGCTGCTGTTACCTCGATCGACCCAGATCAAATACAGCCGTGAAACCCTTTGTCCCATCTGGTAGACCGAAAGAAAGAACCTGTTTGCTCGCTTCACGTTCAGGAACACTTGCTGCTGTGACCACCACAGCACTAAGCCGAAGGTATCAACGGCAGTGTGGCGTTTTCGCCCCTTGCTGCATGAAGGCTTTGTAAAACCCGACCCTGTGATGAACCATCGTTGCAGTCGCAACTGTTGAAACCAGGTTTTTGGGGGATGGCGCGTCCAGGACAGATTAAAAAAGCAGTCCTCAGTGTTTGCCCAAAGGAGGAGATAGAGGGCATTGCAGTTTGTCCTATCTGGGGAATACGGGGTAAAGTAGCGGTAGGAAAGATTTATCCATACTTTTACTAACTGTGCTACTTTCATTGTTAGCTGTAAACCATCATGCGGGAAATCTGCCAGAGCGTGGAAACCATATTTCAACTGCTGTTAGACGAACTTAAAAAGTCCACTCGCGCGTCTGAGCAGAACTGCCAAGATGTAGCAGGGCGACTCGCAGCAGAAGTCAACAGGATATGCACTGAAAGCCAGCGGATTCAAGCCTCCGGAGATATAGAAGGTTCAGCCCAGAGCCTCGCTCAGCACCGCTTGCAACAATGCCTCCACTATTACAATTTAGGCTCCGGGCCCGGGCGAGTAGAATTGCACAGTACCCTCAGCGCGATCGTCTATCGCTACATCACTCCTCCGCAGGTGCAGTCTAGCTATCAGGCGCGAGTAGAACTGATCAAAGATTTTTTGCAAGGATTTTATCTCGAAGCTTTAAAGGCATTCCGGCGCGAAACCCAACTACCACTCACCTACAGTCCCCGCACTCGCTTAGAACTAGCAGAGTACATGGCCTTTGTAGAGCGCTTCGGCAAGCGGCGCATTCCTTTACCTCGGAACCGCAGCCAGCAACTAATTATTTTACGCGCCCAAACCTTTTCCCAGCAGCAGCCCAAAGAAACCTCCGTAGATATGGAACAAGCCGCCGACGGAGGGGCTTCTGATTCCGACCAAACTTGGAACGACACCTCGGTGCACTCGGTGCGGGAAGCGATGGCCGGACAGGGTTCGGCGGCAATTCGTCCCCTAGGCGACGAGTCAGAATCTCTGCGGCAAAACGTGATTGACGAATTAGTGGCTTACTTGAAAGAGCGCAACCAACAAGACTGCGCCGATTACTTCGTGCTGCGCTTGCAAGACTTGCCGACTAATGAAATAGAGTCGCTTCTGGGCATAACTCCCCGCCAAAGAGACTATTTGCAGCAGCGCTTCAAGTACCATTTGCTCAGGTTCGCCATGTCGCACCGCTGGGAACTCGTTCACCAGTGGCTGGAAGCAGACTTAGACCGCAATCTGGGTTTGCTGCCTTCTCAGTGGCAGGATTTTGGCGAGCAAATTGGCCCAGAGGGACAGCGTTTGCTAAAGTTGAAGCAACAAGGTCTGTCAGAGTCAGCGATCGCGCAAACCCTCGGCAGCACGGTAGCCCAGGTACAGAAACGGTGGTTTAAATTGCTGGAACTTGCCTGGGAATTGCGAAATCGTTCAGATTCCGGAGAAGGGGCATCTAGTGATGAATAACGAAACGAACAGGGATGCAGAGGCTTTCGAGCGCCATTTTTTAGACTGGATATTGCAGGCGCCAATCGCGAATGTCTCTAGCGAAGATGAGGAAAACCTCAATCCGCCCCCTCGCTCACAAGAGTGGGGCGATACAGAAGAGAATTCCGGGGTGGAATACTGGGAATGGGACGAACCAGACCCGCTGGACTATCAAGTGGGGGGGCACAACAATGCACCCGCACAACCGCTGACAATTGGAGAAATACCGACCGTGCAAGACCGTTTTCAGACCTTGTTAAAACAAAGGCTTAGAGCCGAAATTGAATCCAACCCGCCGCTGTTCCCCTGGGAAACAGAATTCAAAAGCTACGACCACGATTACCCAGACGATGTAGCCCCGCAATGGGTTCCCCCCTTACACCTCTGGACTCCCCAACTACAAAATATCAGGTGGGGCCGCCTGCCAATTCCGATCGCCCAAGGGGTTTTTGCTCAACTGCTAGAACCTTGTCAGGAACTGGTAATGTCGTCGCTGCGGCAAGGCTCGAAGTTAGTTCGCGCTGTAGATAGCTTGTTTCCGGGCCAGTCTCAGGAACTAAACGAATTAGCTGGTTTAGTGCTCAGAGGTTCTTTGCGGGGACTTCTAGATTTAGAAGATTTCCCGAATTACGAAGCGGCGAGTACCGATCAAAAAATGGTGCTGTCGCTGTTGGCCGCCAAGGAAATCATTGAGTCTCTAACTTTGGATTGTCCTGTGAATCAGCCGCCGGTTTCGCGGGAGTGGCTGACTGGTTTGGGTTCGCTGACTCTGGAGGCTCAATACCTGTCGAACCCCAACAGAGAACAGCCAATGCCGTGTTTAAGAGTTGAGTGCCAATTTCCGGGGCCAGGAAGTTTGGAACTCAAGGGAGGAGATGCCGAAGCAACTGCACATCGTCCAAATTCCGGGCATTTAAGTGTGGAGTTGTTTGATCCACAACCTGACAAGACTTATGCCCTAGAAGTTCGATTCCAAAACTTCGAGACCCGACCTTTGATGTTTGCTATTCGTCCAATTTTGGCAGGACAAGATAGCAACTAGAAAGGTATAATTAGAGTAAATAATTTAGGTTTTTACTCTGTGGTTTGACCTCACACAAAAACAGATACAATCCCTCGACTTCTGTCGTGGAAAGCAAAAAAAAATTAGATATTAGTTAAAACCCAGATTTATCTGTGAAGTTAATCTGTGGATTCAATCTAAAATCTAATGACAGAAAAATAAGATTTAGATATTAGTTAAAACCCAGATTTATCTGTGGATTCAATCTAAAATCTAAAATCTAAAATCTAAAATCGTTGGATGGGTGCACATGACAACTGATAACCTGCGAAATATACCTGTTCTGGGTAAGCTGTGGGAGCAGATTGAGGCTATGCCTCCGCCGGTGATTGAGGATTCTTTACTGCTGCGAATCCTAGTTCAGTTGTTGGTAATTGTGGGGATTGTAGCTACTGACGTTGCTGCTGAAGAAGCCCTGAACCTGTGGGCTGTGCCTGTTAGTATTGTGGGAGCAACTTGGAGTTGGTACCGCCGCCGCGATCGCAATGTAGCTGCTAAGTTCTGCATAGCTATTGGAATGCTGGTGGCGCTGTTCGCTTTTTTTAGCCGCTTGGTGGGAGAATTGAACGATACGCGGTTAGTTTTGGCGCAACTGTTAATCCAACTTCAAGTGCTGCACAGTTTCGATTTGCCCCGCCGCAAGGATTTGGGCTATTCGATGGTAATCGGGCTAATTTTGTTAGGGGTAGCAGCGACTCTCAGCCAAACCTTGACTTTTGGGCCGCTGTTGTTGGTGTTTTTGGCTTTAGCGCTTCCGACTTTGGTTTTGGATTATAGATCGCGCTTGGGATTTTTGAAGCCAGAAGCCATTGGCGAAAAAGCACAAGGTAAAGGGAAAAATGAAAGCCTGTCGCTATTTGCTGCTACTTTATCCCCAAAGTATTTTGGTTGGCTGCTGCTGATAACTGTCGGGTTGGGGCTGACTATTTTTGCGTTTTTGCCGCGCCTCCCTGGCTATCAGTTGCGGACTTTTCCGGTGAGTGCTCCTCTTGAATATCAGGGGGAGTTTGACTCGCGCAGCATTCTGAATCCGGGGTATGTTAGAGGGGGAAATCAAAAAGGGACTGGCGGAGGAAGGGGGAGAAACCCAGACAAAGGGCCAGGAGAGGTGGACTCTACTTTTTATTACGGTTTCAACCAGCGCATCAATCAAAATTTGCGGGGAGAAATGAAACCTGAAGTGGTGATGCGGGTGCGATCGCAGGCGGCGGGTTTTTGGCGAGTATTAGGCTTTGACAAATACACCGGTCAGGGTTGGGAAATTTCTCGCAACGAACAAGCTCAAAAGCTGAATAGACCTAGGTGGTCTTATCAATTTTATCTGAATCCGTTTCCCAATGCGCCTCGGACTCAAGAGGTGATTCAAAGTTATACTATTGTTGCTCCATTGCCGAATTTGATTCCGGCTTTAAACAAGCCGAGGGAGCTTTATTTTCCGAGTCCAGAGGTGGCCGTTGATGCGGAGGGGGGTTTGCGATCGCCTGCGGAATTGGGAGAGGGTGTGACTTATACGGTGATTTCTAATGTGCCTTTTCGCGATCGAGCTTTGTTGGGTAAAACTGGTACTAATTACCCGAAAAATATTCGCAAGTTCTATTTGGATGTGCCGCCGGAAATTGCCGCAAAGGTGCGGGCAAAAACTGAGGAAATATTGCTAGCAAGGACGAGAGTAGCTAAGTCTGATAGAGCGATCGATTCTCCTTACGAAAAAGCTTTGTATTTGGCTCAATATTTGAAGCAAAATCCGAATTACAAAATAGAAAAAGCCTTGCCTTACTTAGAAGAAGGTGAAGATTTAGTCAATGGTTTTCTGTTTGGCTACAAAAACACCCAGGCCGGCAAAAAAGTTACAGGCGGATATCCAGACCACTTTTCGACGGTACTGACAATTATGCTGAGGTCGATCGGGATTCCGGCGCGGCTGGCGGGCGGCTTCGATACCGGGGAATTCAATCCGTTTACTGGTTACTATGTTGTGAAAAATACCGACGCTTTTTTGATGACCGAGGTATATTTTCCCACTCACGGCTGGTTTGGTTTTAACCCGATTCCCGGTTATCCGCTGATGCCGGCTTCGGTGGAAGACAACCAGACTTTTAGTGCGCTGGAATCGTTTTGGAAGTGGATCGCGGGTTGGCTACCGACTCCTGTCAGAAGCGGGCTGGATTCAATTATAGGTTTTCTAATTGGCTGGATAAGTTTGATTGTGGGCTGGTTTCTGGGACAGTTTGCTAAGGGTTGGGTGGGGTTATTTACTGGTTTGATTGCTGCGATCGGCTTTGGCTTTATTGGCTGGTTAATTTGGCAAGTGTGGCGCAAGTGGCGCCACCGCCGCTGGCTGGCGAAGTTGCCGCCGGTGGAGGGGGTTTATCAGGAAATGCTTAAGGATTTGGCGAGTAGGGGTTTTGCTAAGCAGAAAGCTCAAACGCCTTTGGAATATGCTGAGGCAATGCGCGGGAATCATGCAACTGATGAAGCTGAGGTGATTGATGAAGTTTCGCAAGCTTACGTGCGGTGGAAGTATGGCGGCGAAGCGGGTAATTTGAACCAGTTGCGGCGGTTGGTGGAAAATTTGAGACGATCGCACTTGAAGAAACTCAAACAGTTAAGATAAAAATCGGCGATTGAAATCGCTTCTACACAAGTAGGAGTTACGCAGAAAAACCAAAGAAACCGGGGTTTTTGCCCCGTTAAAGGGCTGTAACGCGTCTTCTGGGCAAAAACTCGGTTTTTGGGCTCCCATGCGTAATATCAAATCCAGTGGCATCGGAATTGATATTACCCATTGTCAGGACACCGCGCCAGGCCGTTTCCCGAAAATTAATCGGGCGATGGTTACATCTCTCATCGAGGGCGATCGATTATTTTCGGGTAGGGAAACGGCATTGCCGTGTCCAGAGTTGCTAAAGAAGTTGGGTATATAAGTATTATGTTTTTTTATTTACCGTGCCTATCGAATCGGGATTTCGACACCAGCTTTTTGAGCTAAATCGGTCACATTGTTGGTAAAATCTGTCATGTTTGCGATCGGAGAAGCAATAGTCCCCGCGATCGCTAAAATAACACCCAATTTTTTGGCAATGAGTTTCAGATTGCGCTTTTCTTCGGGTTTGTTTAGTTGTTCTTCCACGTTGCCAATTTCCATCAACACTTCTTCGCGTTCGTCTTCAGGAAATTGGGCGGCGGTTTCACGGATCGATGAAATCAGTTGCAGAAGTTCGGCGGTATTGGCATTATTAGTTTGATTAAATTGATTGCCGCTAGCTTGGGCATTATCTTGAAATTGGGTGGCGTTAATTCCGGAGAGATTAGCACCTTGCAAGTTGTTTGTTTGGGAAGAATCTTGATTCATGCTGTTACCGTCGAAGTACAAGTTTAAAGTGTTTACAGTTTTCTGAGTTCTAGAATAATCTACCGCATCCGATCGATCGATTCCAGGGACTTTCTCTTGGGAATAGTCGGGAAAATCCTCGATTAAGCCCCGCACCTGGACATCTTTATATGGGGGTTCTCCACATTCCACTGTGTACTTGCCATTTGCCAAACGGCGGCGCAAATCATCAAAGGCATAGGAAGAGGGATTTTGGCTACCTTTGCATTCGGAACAATTGCAGGGAATTAATTCTTGGTATTTGAGGCGCTTATCGTAAGTATCATGAATTTCCCGGAGTTTGTCACGAATGCTATTTAGGAGATACTTTTTCTGGGTTCCAGATACGCGGATGCGGATTTCTCGTTGATGATAATTCTCGATGACTTCGGCTTTGGCGTAGTTGTCGGCGAGGAGAACGCCGTCACGCCAGACAAGATCCCCTCTAGCAGCACCTGAAGAGGGAGCGATATTCGGGCGGTAAATCAAGCGGTGCATCTCTACAATCAGCCTGGTGATGATGCCTTTGGGCATAAACTCATATTTGTAGCGCACTATCAGGTTGTCGGTGTCGTCCCAGTCGTACTCTGGTGCTTCGAGGGGGAGGCGTTGCGGGGCGATGTAGTGTCCCCGTTGGCCGGGGATTGGGTAGCAAATTTTGAAGTTTTCCATGAGCTCAAGTAGCTCATCGTGGAGGCATTCGTATTGTCTATCAATCCAGATTTCGCTGAGGTTTTTGTCGGTGAAGTATCCACAATTGGCGATGACTTGTTCGTTATCGGTGACTTTGTAGACGGCGTTGGTTGCCCATTCGGGACGCAGGATGACCCAGTTGCGGAGGATAGATTTTTTCTTGTCAGCATTTGTTTGGAAGTGGAGGATAATACCCAACTCGTGCAAATACTTGCTCAGACTCAGCATGGCCTGTTTGTCGGACTTGTCGAAGCCTTGGTTAGCGCAGATGTCGTAGAACTCAGAGACTTCGATGTGGGTTTTGCGTTGGGCGTAGTTTTCCAGGACGTGGCGGACTTTTGCCCAGTGTTTGGGGATGCCCGTACTGATGTGATCCAGGGTGGTGATGCGGTTTTGTAGGGCGCGCTGGAGGGTTTGGAGTCCGCGATTGTCGGCGAGGTTGGTGGTGAGGGGTTGTGGTATTAGGTTTTCAAAGTCATGGCGCAGTTGGGAAACGTTGATTTCGCAGCGACGGTCTTGTTTTTCGTTCTGGACGAGGAAGACGGGACTGCTTTTGCTGAGGAGTTCGATGATGTTCAACCAGTAGCAGAGGTTGGGGTTTTCGCGGCGGTTATCGACGAGGAGGATATAGAGGGAACGTTCGGTGAGGAAAAATTGGTGCGTGGCGTGGTAGATTTCCTGTCCGCCAAAGTCCCAGATGTGGACGCGGAAAGGTTTGCCGTTGGCTTGTGGGAATTCCCAGCGGATGACATCGATGCCTTCGGTGCTGGGTTCTTGTTCTTTGAGTTCGTACTCGGGGTTGAGGAGTTTGTTTGCTAGGGTGGTTTTTCCCGATTCGCCTTCACCGACAATCAAAAGTTTGGCTTCGTTGAGTTCTTCGGTATCGTTGGGGTTGCGGGTTTGGAAGTAGAAGTCGAGAATGGTACGCAAATCGCCTGGTTCGTGGGATTCTTCGCCTTGGAGGATTTCGGGAGGAATCGGGAGCGGATTTCCCTGCAAGTAGAGTTTTTCTAGCTTTTCCATGCCGCGAATCGCCTCTGGGATTGCGGTAATCTGATTGTCACTGAGGTGAAGCTCTGTCAGATTGGACAGTTGCCCGAGCTCCTCTGGGATGGAGGTAATCTGATTGCTACCGAGAGAAAGCTGTGTCAGATTCGACAGTTGCCCGAGCTCCTCTGGGATGGAGGTAATCTGATTCCAACTGAGGTAAAGCTCTGTCAGAT